>CABSBF010000149.1 GCA_902475855.1 uncultured Eubacteriales bacterium | reverse complement strand
GCATGGGAGAGGTCAGCGGCTCCGGCAGGACCGTGACAAGGTTGATACCGGCTTTTGTGGGGATCAGGCTCTTGCCCTTGCGTTCCACAAATCCGGCTGCCACCAGCTTTTCGATGATTGCCGCCCTGGTCGCAGGCGTGCCAAGACCTTTTCGCTCCGCCTCATCGGGAATATCATCCTTGCCTGCGTTCTCCATAGCGGACAGGAGGGTATCTTCGGTATAAGGCTTCGGCGGCTGTGTGAAATGCTCGGTAACGGAAACCTCCGCGCCGTCAAAAACTTGTCCTTCGGTGAAGTCCGGCAGCGCACCGCCGTCCCCGTCCGCAGGCTTTTCTTTCAGGGAGGCACGGAAAATGCGGTCGATCTCCCGCCAGCCTTCGGAGATGACGCACTTGCCCTTTACGGTGAAGGAATGGTCGCCGCAGTCGAAAGTTGCCGTGACCGCCTCATACACATACGGCTCCGCCGATGCACACAGCAGCTTGCAGCAAACCAACAGGAACAAATTGCGCTCGCCCAGGGGCAGAGCCTTGATATCCGCTTTTTCAATCTCCATCGTGGGAATAATGGCGTGATGGTCGGATACGTCCTTGTCGGAAATCATGGCCTCCACCAGCGGAAAGAAGTTGCCGCAGCCATCAAAGGGCGGCAGCTTTGCCGCCAGGTGGATCACGCAGGAAGCCGTTTCTGCCATGTCGGAGGTCAGATACCGGCTGTCCGTGCGGGGATAGGTCAGCAGCTTCTTTTCGTAGAGGCTCTGGGCGTAGTCAAGGGTCTGCTTCGCCGTGTATCCGAACAGGCGGTTTGCCTCCCGCTGCAAGGTGGTAAGGTCATAGAGCTTCGGAGGCTGTTCCTTCTTCTGCTCCTTTGTGACAGAGGTACAGGTGACGGCCGCACCCTTGCACATGGCCGCTGCCTGTTCCGCCTCTGCCGGATCGGTGAACTTCTCCGACACCGCTTCGGCTCCGTCCAGCGTCAGGCGCAGCAGATGATATTTTTCTTTGTGGAACAGCGTGATCTTCGCGTCACGCTCCGCCAGCATTGCCAGTGTGGGGGTCTGAACACGGCCCACATTCAAGGTACGGTGATAGAGAACGGAGAAAAGACGAGTGAAGTTGATCCCCACCAGCCAATCCGCTTTCTGACGGCAGAGGGCAGATTGATACAGGGCTTCATAATCGGCGCCGGGGCGCAGGTCAGAAAAGCCCTCTCGGATAGCACTGTCCTCCATCGAGGAAATCCAGAGGCGAAGGACCGGCTTGCGGCAGCCGGTCATTTCATACACCAGACGGAAGATCAGCTCTCCCTCACGCCCGGCATCACAGGCATTGACGATGGTATCCACATCGGGGCGGTCCATCAGGGCGCAGAGATTTTCAAAAGCGCCCTCCTTGCCCGGTGCCAGCACATAGCGGAACGGTTCCGGCAGAATGGGAAGATTATCATAGCGCCATTTCTTGAAACGTTCGTCATAGCCGCCCGCATCCATCGGGGATACCAGGTGCCCAACGCACCAGGATA
>CABSBF010000148.1 GCA_902475855.1 uncultured Eubacteriales bacterium | reverse complement strand
AGGTGATCATAATGCCCATGGACACGCTGAGGGAGAAGAACAGCTGGCTCATGGCGTCCAGCAAGATCTGCAAAAAGCGGCTGACGGTCAGCCCTTCCATGTGCGGGGTCAGGTAGTAGCGCAGCCCTTCCATACCGGTGCGCATCTGACCGGAAGCGTCCTCGTGGCGCAGGGTGAGGGCATAGCCCGCGATCACGACCACCAGCACCAGCAGAATGGGCATCATGTAGCGGGACACCCGCTCAATGCCGCCCTCCACGCCGTTGTACACGATGAAAGCCGTCACGCCCATGAACAGCAGAGCGAACACCACAGGAGACACCGGCGAGGTAATGAAGCTGGTAAAATAACCGTCCTCCGCAGCGGCGGCAGACTGTCCGGTCAGGTAGACCACCGCATATTTCGTGATCCACCCGCCGATGACGGCATAGTAGGTCATGATCAGAACCGGCACCAGAAAGGTCAGGATGCCGAGGAATTTCCACTTGGGGCGCATCGTCTCGTAGGCGCGGATGGCACTCTGCTTGGTGCGGCGTCCGATGGCGATATCCGAGGTGAGCAGGGTAAAACCGAAGGTCAGCACCAGCACCAGATACACCAGCAAAAATAAACCGCCGCCATCCTTTGCGGCAAGGTACGGGAACCGCCACAGGTTGCCGACACCCACCGCACTTCCGGCGGCAGCAAGGACAAATCCGATTTGTCCGGAGAAACTGCTTGCTTTCTTTTCCATGATTCTCAAACTCCTATCCTAAAAACCTATTGTAATATAGGATAACATGAAGTATCATATCAGTAAACCCAATAAAATTACTACGACCTATAAATTTTACTTATGGAGCGTTTGCGATGCGGGAACAGAAAGACCGATACGAGATATTCTTGAAAGTATGCGAAACGGGCAGCTTTTCCAAAGCAGCGGAGGCACTGAACTATACCCAATCCGGCATCAGCCAGATGATGGCGGGGTTGGAAGAGGAATTGGGCGTGCAGCTGTTCGCCCGCATCAACCGGGGCGTGACCCTGACAGATAACGGCACCCGCCTTTTGCCCTACATCCGGGAGCTGGCCAACCAGAAGACCCGGCTGCGGCAGGCGGCGTTCAATATCAACCACAAGGTGGAGGGCAAGCTGCGGGTGGGCAGCATTTCCAGCATCACAACGCTCTGGATGCCGGAAGTCGTGCATTATTTCAAGGAAAACTACCCGAAGGTGAAGATTGAAATTCTGGACGGCAACTATGATGAGATCCGGGAATGGATCATCCGTGGGCAGGTAGACTGCGGTTTTCTCTCGTCCATTGTGGCAGACGACCTGAAATTCTACCCGCTCCGGGACGACCCGCTGTGCGCTGTGTTCCCGGAGGGGCATCCACTGGCTGAACGCTCCAGCGTAACGCTGCCACAGCTGTTTCAGTATCCGCTCATCATCGAAACGCCCGGCTGTGATAACGACATCCAGCACCTGATGCTCAAATGCCCGGTGAAGCCGAATATTTTTTACAGCTTCCGGGACGATACCCTCATCATGGCGTTCGTGCGCAGCGGGCTGGGCGTGACCATCTCGCAGGA
>CABSBF010000147.1 GCA_902475855.1 uncultured Eubacteriales bacterium | reverse complement strand
AGCTTGCGCAGCGAAGGTCATGCCGAGCAGGATTATCCGCTGGATGAAGCGTATGAGCAAATCCAGAAAAATGAAATGTCAATGCAGTTTTAGACAGGAGAACACTAAATGGAACATGAACAGGAATTGACAGAGCAGCAGCGAACAGCGCTTTCGCAGTTGGAAATGCTGCGCAGCGAGCTGCACAGTATGGTAGATGCGCGTGTGGATGGGAGCATCCAGCGCATCCTGACCAGCAGCGTTTTGGAAGAATCGCCAACGCTTCCCCTGCATACAGATCCGTCCGTATTCAAGGGCAAAAAACCGGAAGCCGTCCTGTTTCCGAACGGTCAGAGCGTCAGGACACCGACATGGAAAGCGGCGATGCTTGCCATTCTACAGGACTGCAATGCAGACCCGGCGATGCACACATACCTCATGGAACTGCGCGGCAAGGTTATGGGCAGGCAGCGCACCATTCTCGCGGCCTCCCCGGAAAAGATGCACGCGCCGCTGGAAATTGACAAGGGACTCTATATGGAGAGCTACTATGACACTGCTTCGCTTTTGTATGTGCTGAAAAACCGTGTGCTGGATGAGGTCGGCTATAACTATTCAGGCATTCGCGTCCAGCTCCGGCAGGAGCAGGAAGAAGCACAGAAGCAGTCACCCCGCATGGATGAAATGACACTTTGACAGGAGGAACAGACATGGACGCATCGAATATGGACGTCACGATTGACCACATTGCAAAGGACGGTGGGAAGCTCAAAGCCTTCGCTACTGTAACCTTTGACGGAATGTTCCGGGTACACGGCATCCGGCTGGCAGAGTCAAAACAGGGCCTGAACATTTTCATGCCGCAGCGGGTCTTTGAGAAAAACGGCAAGACGCAGTACGCGGACGTTTTCCATCCCATCACAGCCGGGGCGCGCAACGCGCTCAAGGAAGCAGTCATCGACGCCTATAAAAAAGCGCTGAAATAACCGAAGGAGGTACACAATGAAATACCGCGCACATTGTCTGCGCCCGCCCTGAAGGTGGGCGCATTTTTCATGGGCAGACGGTTCTGCCCGCCGGAAAGGAGGCTTGACCTCATGAACAACACACCATATCGGGCGCGGGATCAGCCGCGCCAACCGCAGAAAGGAAGAAAATCATGCACAAATTTGAAAAACAGGACGCAAAGTCCAGAACCCTCGTCATTCTCGCCGTTGTCGGCCTTGCCGCCGCGCTCACGCTCGGCATTTTCACTGCCGTTCGGATGCTCCGCAAGCCTGCACAAGATGCGGACGATTCCAAGGCAGGCATCGTCTACGATTCCGCTGCCATTGAAGGCGGCTGGGACAACCTCTCGCCGGAGGAAATTGCGGAAAAACTGAACGCGAAAGTGGCGGAGGGCATGATCAACATCAGCATGAACACCGCGCCGTACTTTGAAAACGGTAAGGCCGAGGGCAATGTCATGATCGTAAACGAGTCGATCAACAACTATCCCCAGCAGGTGGAGTTCATCCGCAACGACACCGGTGAACAGATCTACCAGAGCAAAGCGATCCCCGTGGGCAGCAAGATCGAACGTGCCGCCCTCGATGTGGAGCTTCCGGCTGGCAGCTATGAATGCACAGCCATGTTCCACAATCTCGACCCAGTCAGTGGCGAAATCATCGGCACGGCCGGGGCAATCATCAACATTACCATCAAAA
>CABSBF010000146.1 GCA_902475855.1 uncultured Eubacteriales bacterium | reverse complement strand
TGAACTACAAGCGGGGCACACAGTCCCGCGCCGCCATGCGCGGCGTGATGCTCTATGTCATGCAGGAAAAGAAAACCGCATGGGATGGCGTGCCGCTCGTCAGCGGCATCAACTGCCAGCCGCAGAGCGTCTACGATGATTTCCTGAACACGAAACTGCTTTACCACAAGGACAGCGGCGTGATGTTCTATCACATGGTGCAGAGTTTTCCGAAGGGTGCAGAAGTCGATCCCCGGCAGGCTCACGAAGCCGCGCGGCGGCTGGCAGAATACTTTGACGGCTGCGAGGTGCTGGTCTGCACCCATGTAGACCGCGAGCACATCCACTCCCACTGCGTCATCAACTCCGTCAACTTTGAGACCGGCAAGAAGCTGCACATGGCGAAAGAGCAGATTCAAGAACTGATGCGGCGCAACGACGCAATCTGTCAGGAAATGGGTCTTCCTGTCTTTGACGCGCCAACGCAGCAGGCCCGCGGCATGAGCGGCGCGGAATACCACACGGCACTGAAAGGCCAAAGCTGGAAGCTGCGGCTCATGAACACCATTGACGAGTGCATGAAATACGCCGCCGACAAGGACGCCTTCGTTTTCCTGATGGCATCCGAGGGCTATCAGGTGAAGTGGGAGAGCACCCGCAAATACATCACCTACACCACACCGGACGGACTAAAGTGCCGCGACAGCAAACTACACGAAGAAAAGTATTGCAAGGAGGCCATGGAGCATGAATTCAGAATACGGGCAGAGCTCGTCAAGAGAAAACTCCGTCGAGCAGAGGAAACCGATGGAGGAATTGAAGCGGATGAATCAGCCGAGCAGCGCATTGGCAAATACACCGCCGCAGATGATGCAGCCCATTGTGATCCAGTGCGATCTGCCGCAGGCGATGAGCAAGCTGACAGAGCAGGCAGACGGAATAAACTGGGAGCTGGAGGAAATCCGGAAAGCAATCCCCGGTCTGAGAGCACACATCGACCTGACGCCGGTGCAGAAGTCGCTCACGGAGATGCAGAGATCGCTGACCGAGATGAACAAGCTGCTGGAACGGGTTGGGAACCTGAGCGAGCGGTATTCCTCCAAGTGGATCGACTGGCTCCCGGACTTCAGCCTGCTGGTGGCCCTCAAGTGGATCATGCTGGTGCTGATCCTTGGCACGGCGGCACTGGCGGGTTGGTATGGCGCGGCGGCGATCCGCGGCCTGTTCCTCTGATCCCCGCCGTGGCAGGACTGACCGCTGTGGGGACATTGATGGATGAGGATGAGGACGCCGAGGAAAAGCGGCGGCGCATGGAGGCGAAAATCGCCGCCGAAAACTTCGGTGCGGCGATCGGCTTCGCCGCAGGCGCGACTATGGCTGTGAAAGAAAAATTGGATGAGCACGCCGCGCGAGAAGGACAGAAAGGAAATCAGCATGAGCAAACCATGGGAGGATTCTAAAAATGGCAAGCATCAAAAAATTAGATGAGCGGCGATATAAGATCACCGTCAGCAACGGCTACCGGCCCAACGGCAAAAAAATCAGCAAGGCAAAGACCATCCAAGTCCCGTCTGGTGTCCCCAAGCGCGGCATCGGGCAGTATGTCGCCCACGCCGCCGAGGAGCTGGAGCGCAGCTTCAAGACCGGCTATGCCGAGGACGGCGAGATGACCTTTGAGGAATTTGCGTCTCGCTGGCTGAAGCGGCAGACGAAATACGCCCCCAGCACCATCGCTGCATACCGGC
>CABSBF010000145.1 GCA_902475855.1 uncultured Eubacteriales bacterium | reverse complement strand
CTCATAGAGTTTATTTTCCAACTGTTCCTTTGTCATGGTAAACCTCCCTTCATCTTGCCAATCCCGCCCGCATCCGGTGGGCGTAATTGGCGACGCTATATCGTTTCATATATCTGTTCTCGGAGGGGGCCGGACTGTCAAAGTCCAGCCCCTCCATACGGGGATCATCGGTGCCGTCCAGCACTGCCTCCACAGGGATCACGCGGAGTCTGCCTGAGCATTTCAGCTCCCCGCCAAATACGCCAGCGGCACAGTGAAAGCCGCGGTCACCGCACACCCAAAGCAGCTTCTTCCCTGCGGGAATATCTCCAAAGGGCTGCTTCAAAACAATGACGGAATGGGGTTCCGCCCCGGCTACCTCATAGTAGCCGGACTGCTCCGCCTTTTCGTATGCCTGGATCAATTTCTTGAATTTATGCTGCGGCTCGATATAGAACCAACTTTCCTGATAACCCATAATTTCCTCCGTTTTCTATTGGTTTTACCGCTCCAGCTGCGGTCTGCGGCGCTCCGGCGGCCTTTGATCCTCGTCCGGCTCGGCGTCTACGATCTCCGGCTCCTTGTGGTCTAAATTCAGCAGGGTGTTCAATTCCTCCAGCCGTGCCGTTTTGGTGTTCAGCTCTGCCTCGCGGGGAAACGGCTTTTGTACCTCTGCCTTTGCGGTTTCCAACTGCGTTTGCAGATTGGACAACTGCTCGCGACAGGTTTGCTCCTTGATGGGCAGTCCCTCCAGTGCATTGTCCATGCGCTGCAAATTGCCGAACACATCGGTTCCCAGCGTGACCGTGTGGCGGAGCTGCCCGATCATGGTCAAGCGGTATTCCCGCGCGAAGGTATCAAAGGACAGCTCCAGTGTCAGTCCGCGATAGCTGCCGATCTGTGTCGCCGCTGGGGAGAGCATCGTCTGGCACATGGTCAGCAGCGCCGCGCCCGCCTCCTTCTTCTCGGCGTAGGTGACACCCGCCAGCGTAAGCGGAGAGAAGCCGTCCCCATTGGGATGGGTATTCTCCTTGACCGTGGCAATATCCGCGCCATACCCGGCGATCCGTGCCTGCGTTTCCGCGATTTGTTTCGGAAAGCCCTTGCTGATGGCATCCTCCAGCGCGTATTTCTGAGAAAGGTGGTTGGCTTTCAGCAGCTTCAGCTTGGACACCTCAATGTCGAGATCCATCTTTTCCTTGATCATGGGGTTGCCGCTGGCCAGCGCCTTGATCTCGGCATAAGAAAGCGCCTGCTCATCCACATCTTCGGCGGAACGGACAGGCGATTTGCTGGTCATGATTTGCGATATGAATTTCTGTTTGCTCTCCACAAGCTGGTAAAGGTAGGCGTCAAAGGTGCCTTCGGTGACGTAGCTGTAAATGTCCACTTCCTTATTTTCATTGCCCTGACGAATGATGCGCCCTTCGCGCTGCTGGAGATCAGACGGACGCCACGGACAATCCAGATGGTGCAAAGCGATGAGCTTTTGCTGGCAGTTGGTGCCAGCGCCCATGCGCTGGGTGCTGCCCAGCAGGATACGCACCTGACCGCTCCGCACCTTGCCGAACAGGTCTTTTTTCTGCGCCTCGCTCTTGGCGTTGTGGATGAAGGCGATCTCGTTTTCGGGAATGCCTAATTCCAGCAATTTCGCGTGAATATCATCATAAACGCTGAAAGTGCCGTCATCCTTTGGAGTGGACAGGTCGCAGAAGATCATCTGCGTGGAGCGTTGGCCAGCGGTGCGCTGCCAGATCTCAAACACATTTTCCGCGCACTTGGCGGCTTTGCTGT
>CABSBF010000144.1 GCA_902475855.1 uncultured Eubacteriales bacterium | reverse complement strand
CGCAAGTGCCGGATAGGAACGGCAAAATTTTTTACACTTCTATTACTTCTTTATCACACATCAGTAAATGCTGCGGAGGGTGTCGTCACAGAGCAGGGAGTCGGCGGTATCTTTGCGGATAACGCTGTCTGCATCGTACAGACAGCCGATCATATAGGACACCTGCGGCAGCGCATGGCTGGCGGATCCGAAGCGGCCGTCCCATTTATCCGAGGGATGAACAGGAGCAAATCGTTGCTGACGATTTTTCAGGAGCCGTTCATATTCGATCAGCACGGAGGCGCAGTGCCCTTCCCGTTCCCGCTGGGATTCCTCCTGCCGGATACGGGGAAGCGCAACGGCAGCGGATACCGGCGTGTTGGGGTCGATGCCGAAATCCAATGCCAGCTTGCGCGCTGCATCGAAGGGAGATAAATCGAACAGTTGGGCGGTGAAGTCGATCACGTCGCCTGTGGCGTGACAGCCGAAGCAGTAATAGTAAGTATCGTTGATCTTCATGGAGGGTGTCCTGTCCGAATGGAACGGGCAGCGGCACATGCCGTTTTGCCCGCTCCTGACGCCGTAGTGTGCAGCCGCCTGTGGGACGGTTACGCGGGCCTTGAGGGTATCGTAAATTCTCGTATCATTCACTTCCTTGTATTTGTCGGTAAAAAAGGTATAGGGTCATCGGTCGTTCTCCCATGCTTTGCTCCAATTGCGTTCGTGGGTGCTGCGCTGGGGCAGCAGCCGGTCGATTTCATCCGCGCCGAGTGTCCGGGTCAGCCTGTCCAGTTTGGAAGCCTTCTCCTGCATGAGATCATTGGGTTCTGCTTTTCGCTTCCAGTACGCGGTTTCTCTGAGCATATCGTTGTTCTTCTGGCGCTCGTTGACCAGCAAAGCATAGACTTCTCTCAGCTTGCGGACGAGCTTTTTGATGACCGGGAGAGCCTTGTTTTCGCGGTAGCTCCTGGCGGTTTCCAGCATCCCGGTGTCGGGCAGAAGCTCGTCTGCGGAACCCAGGCTTTGTACGAATGCTTTGACCTCTTTGTCGCTCTTCGCAAGTGCATCTATCTTCCTTTTTGCGGCTTCGACTTCATGCTCAGCCTCCTCCCGATTCGCTTGCGCCAGATGCACGGCTTGCTCCGCGCTTTGCTGCTGCGCCATAATCGCATCGAGGGCTTCCTGTTCCTTCATGACCTTGAACTGCACGGTGGTCAGGTGCTCCTCGGTGCTGCCGCGTTCGCCGCGCTCCACGTCGGTGTAGCCCGCTGCGAACATGGCGTCGTGGTAATAAGCATTGACCGCCGGAACGATCAGCGCGCTGTAGGACAAGCCGCGCTCCGCATGAAGCTGGTGCAGCAGCGCAGCAGCTTGTGTGCTGGTAGGCTTGTCCAGATCGAGCCGGAGGGTAGTGCGGAACATCTGGCTTATCCGGCAATGCCCTCGCGCCTGAGACGCCGCTCCGTAAGGTATTCATAGCCTTCGGCGTTGGCGTGGATGTTGTTGATGATGGTCGCGCGGTCGCGGTCATACTCGCCGAAGTGGCGCAGCAGGCATCCACCGCCGCCCACGACCCACAGCCGCACGGTCTGCGGATCGTATTCGTGTTCACGCAGCCTGCGCATGATCTCTGCCGCATAACCGGCTGCGACCTCGCGGATGGTGTCCACATAGTCGCGCCCGATGTCCGCATCGCCGTTTCGGAGCACCTCGTCGATGACGGTATCCGGCACGGTGCGTCCGAAGCGCTGCGTCAGGGCTTCGCGTGCCCGGAGCATACACTGATAGGTGCCGTACTTCTCCGTGAAGCACTGATCCATGACGGCGCGCCTGTCCTGAATGGTCATGATGTTCATGGTGCCGTTGCCGATGTCGCAGAGCA
>CABSBF010000143.1 GCA_902475855.1 uncultured Eubacteriales bacterium | reverse complement strand
GGGTGTTTGAGTAGCGGCGCTTTAGCGGGGGTCGCTACTCTTTTTATGCCTTGACCTTGCTATCTCGCACGATCTTTGCGGCGGTAGCCGGGTCGTCGGCGGTTGCTTCAATCAGCTTTGCGATGTTCTCTAAGAACTGATTGAGCTCGGCGGTTGTCATCTCGTCCAAGTCCTCACTTCCTTTCGTAAGAGGCTTTCGACCTCTGCCTTACGAGTATATAGTACACCATTTTGATTTACTTGTCAATGGTTTTGATAAACTTTTTTGATTTATTTTCAAACTTTTTTAGTTGACAAGTCCACTCTTTTGATGTACTATGTGAAGTACAGAAAGGAGAGTGCATATTGTGTCGGTATCGGACAAGGTAAAGGGGCTGCTGGCTCTCTGCGGCAAGAAGCAGGTCGACATGGCTGCAAGCTTCGGAATGAGCAAGCAAACGATGGGAAACAAGATGAATCGCGGGAGTTGGTCTGCCAACGATCTCGCAAAGGCTGCGGAATTCTGCGGCTGCAAACTGGCGTTTATTATGCCAGACGGTCAGCAGATCATCATTGATGTTGAGGAAAAAGAAAAGGCCCCGGGCGAATGAACGCCCGAGGCCTCGGAGCAGGCTTAACGCTTGCTATGTATATCCGCGCCGGTGCGCGCCTTGACTCTGGTCTCCTTATTTTCCTCTCGGATCATCAGGTCTGACAGCTCACACCCCAGCGCCTCACAAATAAGATCCAGATGCTCCAGGTTTACCCTTTCTGCGATCTCATGGTACAGGTCATTGATCGTCGAAGGTCGAATGCCTGTTGCCCTTGCAAGGTCAGCTTGTGACCACCTCCGCTCGCCAAGCCGGGTGGACAGTAAAATCCTAATCATAGCCATGCTCCTTTACGGTAGATTCTAACAACGATTTTAGAATCTCGCTGGATTTTGGTAGATTATAACGAAATCCGTTATGGCTATGAAAAAACACAAAGAGGCTACCGCGCAGGAACAATCCTGTGCAGTAGCCTCTTTTTTTATTCTTCCGCGTCGAGCGGACAGACCAAAACGAAGACTCCGCCGACCATATAGATTGCAGAGATAGGAGCAGAGCCAGGCGACCTCTCGGTTCGTCTGGCTCTGCTTTGGTGGACCTGAAGGGATTCGAACCCACGACCTTACGGATGCGAACCGTACGCTCTCCCAACTGAGCTACAGGCCCATATGACGCGCCGGGTCTCCCAGCGCGGATTATCATAACACACTTTTTTCGATTTGTGAACCCCCTTTTTCATTTTTCTGTTGATATTTTTTGAAAAGTATAGTAGAATATCATCTGTTCAATCACTCCTCCGCGTACAGCTGCGGAACCGGTCTTGCGCAATGGGTACCTGCGAACCATGTCAGGCGGGGAACCGAGCAGCATTAAGCGGGACCATCCATGTGCCGCAAGGGCGCCGGTCCCGCAGCTGTATACGGAGGAGTATTTTTATCGAAAAGGGAGGGGGCTGCGGATGTATCAGGCGCTTTACCGCAAGTGGCGTCCCAAGACCTTTGCCGACGTGGTCGGCCAGGAGCACATCACCGAGACCTTGCAGCGTCAGGTGGCCGAGGGGCGGCTGTCGCACGCCTACCTCTTCACCGGCACGCGCGGCACGGGCAAGACGACCTGTGCCAAAATACTTGCGCGCGCGGTCAACTGCGAGCAGCCGGAAAACGGCAATCCCTGCAACCGCTGCCCGAGCTGCCTTGGCATCGAGAGCGGCAGGTTTTTGGATGTGGTGGAGCTGGACGCGGCGTCGAACAACGGCGTGGACAGCGTGCGCGCGCTGCGCGACGAGGCGATCTATTCCCCCGCACAGGTGAAAAAGCGCGTGTATATCGTCGACGAAGTGCATATGCTCTCAACGCCCGCGTTCAACGCGCTGCTCAAGATCTTAGAAGAGCCGCCCGAGCATCTGATGTTCATTCT
>CABSBF010000142.1 GCA_902475855.1 uncultured Eubacteriales bacterium | reverse complement strand
TTTTTATAGGTTGGAAATGACTGATGACATAGGGGATCCCTGAAAAGCAATTGTCAAGCAGCAACAATTGGCAAAAGAAACGAAGCAAAAAAAACACGCACTAATTGATGAATGGAGCGAGATCTTTTTTGGACAAAGGCGCTGCAAAAACAAGAATCGAAAATGTTATATTTTTGTTGCCGAACGATTTTGATACTGATGGTTATGATTCTTGCGGCAGGAAGAAGCGAGCGGCTGCCGCAGGCATCAGGTCAGGGGAGAAAAACCGTAGCTATTGGACAGCGCGTCAATTTTCTGCCCTGCCTTGCACATGGGACAATCCTTGACAAGACTGGTCACATATCCGGGGATATCCTCCGGGGAAAACAGGCTGATCACGGGGATGTCGCCCACCTGCTTCAAGGCGCTGAAGACAGCTGCGACCCCCTGCGTGGTGCCACCGTAATACTCGATGCACTCGAGTGCGCGAGCCGCGGTCTTTCCCGAATTCACCGTGGAGATCAGCAGCAGGACATTCTTTTCGGACACCATGGGGCGAAGATTATCCCGGAAGATCAGAAGTCCGTTGGAATCGTGCTCCGGTGCGACGACGCAGATATTTTTTTCGCTGCTCAGGGAAAAGAGATTCTTCTGAGAGAGCTGGCGGGCGAGAAACGTACCGATGACCTCGCTGCCGTCCAGGCAGACGACCGTATCGATCTCCTTTTCATAGACATAGTGATTGGCAAGAGAGGCGGCAGCGATATCGGCCATTGCACATTCATGCTTCATGCGGGTGATGTCGAGATAATGGCTGTTGTGAGAGTGGCGGGTCGCAAAATGCCCATGGTATGCGGTCAGCTTCAAATCGTTTGCTTCTCTGGATTTGATGATCATTGCGCTCATAGCTCCATCCTCCTTTTTGTCTGCCAAAGTCCTGAATACAGGCAATGTTTTCCCTTACATTGTGTAGACCGCAGCGGCGCGGAAGCCGTCCGGCAGCGCAAAGAGAACCTCGGGAGAGAGCTTCCGGGTCACTCTCCCGACCCGCTGCGCGGCAACGACAACGGCCGAAAAGCGAAGCGGTACGATGTCAAGATTCGGCGCCGCGTTGATCGAAAAAGAGAGAATTCAGCGATTCTTTTTAGCTTCCAGATAGTCGTTCAGTTCGGAATTGATGATATCCGTGATGAACATGTGGCCCGGGGCATGGGTGATAGCAATGGGCGGTTTCGCATTTTCCACCGCCGCCTGCGGCGTCACGCCGCAGGGCCAGAACACGGGAATCTCACCCTCGTAGAAATCAACCGCCTCGCCGTAGTCAGGCTTCATCACATCGGCAACGCCGACCTCGGCGGCATCGCCCATGTGGACGGGCGCGCCGTGGACATTCGGCATTTTGACGGTGATGTCATACGCCTTTTTGGCGTTTTCCGGCGTCATGGGGCGCATAGAGCAGACCATGGGGCCGCAGAACGGACCGGCTGGCTCGGTCATGATATTGGTCTTGAACATCGGTACATTGCGTCCTTGCGCGATGTGACGGATCTCGATACCCTCGCGCATGAGCGTTTCCTCGAACGAGAATGAACAGCCGATCAGGAAGCCGACATAGCCCTCTTTCCAGTAGTCGCTCACATCGGTCAGCTCCTTGCCATCCCACTTGCCATCGCGGTAGATGCGATACTTGGGAATGTCGGTGCAGATGTTGCCGCCCTCGCCCATATCGTGCGTCTCGGGCGTACCCCGGATAATCTCAAGGATCGGGCAGGGGAAGGGGTTGCGCTTGGCAAATTCCTCAAAATCTCCCGCGTATTCCGGCGGAAGGATGATGAGGTTGGCCTGCGCGTAGCCGCGGCACATACCGGCGGTGGGGAAGTCGATGACGCCCTCGCGGATGAGCTTGCGCACCTCGCTCGGCTTCATATCGATATAAGGGGTAATATCAAAGGCCATGTGTCGTTCCTCCTATTACTATTATTTTTTGCGTTTTAGGGCTGCGTCAACGATTCATGGCGC
>CABSBF010000141.1 GCA_902475855.1 uncultured Eubacteriales bacterium | reverse complement strand
CTGATCTTCAATATGCTGGTGCTGGTGGGCGCGATCAAGATGAGCGACCGCATCATTCGGGAGCTGATGGGCCTTGGCTGATTCAGCGCCACAGACCCTCTGTGCTGACGGTGTCTTCGCCGTTCTCCCGTGCTTTGCGAACACGGTAGGAGAAATACTCCATAGCGGCAGCGTCATCCCGTGCCTGCATAACAAGATCGCAGACAAAGCGGATCAGCGAAAGCAGCCAGGACAGCACCACCAGCCCTACAAGGGCGAACAGGATGCGGTCTGCCTGCACGGTATGGGTGCGATACCAGCCGTGGAACACCGTCAGCATGGACACGGTGTACAGCAGCGGGATGGTCATCCGCGTCAGCGCGGCCAGCCGGGAGAGAAGCGCCAGGACGCCAAGCCCGGCGATCATCAGAAAAGCGATCATGTGTCACGACCTCCTTCATCGGGTTTGTGGCATAGTACCATGACTGCACAGACAAAGCAAGAGTCTGTTCAGCAAAACTCAGAAAAAACTCGGAGGTGATCCATTGGAGGTCCGCATCAACAAAGAAGTACGAAATTACCAGGAGAGTCTATTCTTCGGGCTGTCCCTGCGGCAGTTGCTGTTCGCACTGCTGGCGGTCGCCGTGGCAGTGGGCGTATATTTCGGCCTGCGCCCTGTGCTGGGGAATGGGGAGATCGGCTGGGTCTGCGTGCTTGCAGCCTTTCCCTTTGCCCTGGGCGGCTTTTTTCAGTATAACGGCATGACGCTGGAACGCTTTCTGCTCGCGTATATCCGCTCGGAATTCCTGTTTCCCCGCAGGCTCGTGTTCAAATCGGACAACATATACGCCAAAGCTCTGGAAAATTCAACGATAAAGGAGGCTCTCAAACTTGATTAAAACTCTGCAAAATACACTGAAGCAGGACAAAGAAAGATTTACGGTTCCGAGATCTGTACAGGACATCATCCCCATCCGCCGCATCTGGCCGGATGGGGTCTTTCAATTTGGCAGCAAGTATTCTAAAACACTGCGTTTTAGCGACATCAATTATGCCATTGCCTCGAAAGAGGATAAGACAGCCATGTTTCTCAGCTATTCCGAGCTGCTGAACGCGCTGGACACCGGCGCCACCACGAAGATCACCATCAACAATAAGCGCCTGGACCGGCGCAATTTTGAGCAGGAGATCCTCATCCCGCCCAAGGGAGATGATCTGGACGGCGGACGCAAGGAATACAACGCCATGCTGCTGGATAAGGTGACGGACTCATCCAACAGCGTGGTGCAGGAGCGCTACATCACCCTGTCCGTCCATAAAAAGAACATTGAAGAAGCCCGCACCTTCTTCGACCGCACAGCCAATGACGCTGTCTCCCGCCTCAATCACATGGACTCCCACTGTGAGGAATTAGACGCCGTAGAGCGCCTCCACATCCTCCACGACTTCTACCGTGTGGGCGAGGAAAGCGAGTTCCGCTTTGACCTCCGGGAGAACATGAAAAATGGGCGCTCCTTCAAGGACGCCATCTGCCCGGACAGCATGGAATTCAAAAAGGATCATTTTATCATGGGCGGTAAGTATGGCCGGGTACTGTTTCTGAAGGAGTATGCCAGCTATATCAAGGATTCCATGATCAATGAGCTTACCAGCCTGAACCGCAGTCTCATGCTGTCCATTGACATCATCCCTGTCCCTACCGATGAGGCGGTGCGGGAGATGCAGAACCGCCTGCTGGGTGTGGAGACCAATGTGACCAACTGGCAGCGCCGGCAGAACGCCAACAATAACTTTTCTGCCGTTGTACCTTACGATTTGGAGCAGCAGCGTAAGGAGACTCGCGAGATGCTGGACGATCTCACTACCCGCGACCAGCGGATGATGTTTGCCGTGGTGACGCTGGTGCATCTGGCAGACAGCAAGGAAGAACTGGACAGTGATACGGAAACGCTCCAGTCCATTGCCCGCAAGCACCTCTGTCAGCTCACGACGCTGAACTGGCAGCAGGCGGACGGGCTGGTGACGGCGCTGCCGCTGGGCCTGCGCCGCATCGATGC
>CABSBF010000140.1 GCA_902475855.1 uncultured Eubacteriales bacterium | reverse complement strand
GCACCGGTAGCCTTTGCCATGGGCGCATCGCAATCCACCGCAAATATTTTTAAGAGCTGGTGCCGGATGTTCGGCGGGCAGATATTCCTGCTGCTGATGAACGCATGGTGTCTTCGGCTGTTTATCACGATGGTCGGCACATTCATCTCAAATCCGCTTTCCATGTAGGAGGTCATTACCACGAAGAAATATCATAGAATCATTCCGCTGCTGGGCACCGTTCTTTTGCTTGCGCTCACCTTGGCGGTACCTGCGTTTGCTCTGGAGGAAAGCGATGTTGAAGCCGCAGTCAGCAGTTCCAGCCGCGAGGCCGTGACGGGGAATGTCCTGGTCTGGTTTCTCTGCGCGGTTGGCTTTCTCAAAGTCTCGCAGAAAATCGACAGCTTCATGGCAAGCATCGGCGTCAACGTGGGGCATACCGGCGGTTCCATGCTGGGTGAGGCGATGGTCGCATTCAAGGGTGTCTCCCTCGCTGCCGGCATGGCTGGAAAAGCTGTCGGGAACTTTGCCGACAGAGCCTCCAGCCGTGCCGGCGGCGCCGCATCCGGCTCTTCCGGCTTTCTGCAAGGCGGTCTGGCTGGCGTTGTCAGTCGGAAAATCACCAATGACGCCGTAAGAACTGCGACGCAAACGACGCAGAAAGCGTCCTCCTCCACCATGTCCGCCGCGCATCAGGCCACAGAGCGTACTGTAAATGCCGAGCGGCAGGCAGCAAGCGTTGTTCATCAGGCAAAGCAGACGCGCAGCGAAAGCGCTTCTCAAAAGTCGCAGACGGGCGTGACCCATCAGCAAGTCGCTTCCAGTACCCGAACCGCCTCGGTTTCCTCACTCCACAGGGAGTCACAGCATTCCGTTGGCCTCGGCGGACGTATTTTTACCAACTCCATGCTGGAGGGCGGGCGTTTTGCCAACGATGTGATCGGTATGGTCGCAGCCGGAGACCTGCACTCCACCGGCTCCATCACCGGAGAGTTTGCGTCACAGGCGTTGTCCTCCTACATGGGCATTACCGCTCAGGGAGACGCCGCGCCGCAAATATCCTATTCCAACATTGAGATCGGCGGCGGGCGCATCACCGGCACAGAGTATTCTCCGGAGCATCCGGAGGGCATTTCCTTTGGAATGTACCATACCGGGCAATATGCCGCGCCGGACGGTGAACACCAGAAGGTCTTCTCTGCCGATGGCGTCCAATGGTACAAGCAGTATGCCGTTGATACCGTAATCAAGAAGCCCTTTACCGCACCGGACGGCGAAATCGACTATCACAAGGAGATCGTCAAGAAGATGCCCGATCCGCCGAAGCGGAAAGACCGGATGTAAGGGAGGCTGTCTATGAAACCGGAAGAATTTGAGGTTTATGTGATCCCTCCCAACTTTATGGAGGGCGGCACACTCTTCGGCGGGCTTTTGAAAACCCGTAATACGATTGAGGCGGTCATCCTGGGCCTTGCGGTTGGTGTGCCGGTTCTGCACCTTCCGTTTTCCCTCACCGTCCGCGTCGTGATTTTATGCCTGACGGCTCTCCCGCTGGTGCTTCTCGCCTTGATTGGCGTATCCGGCATGAGCCTGTCCGCTTTTATCCGCCTGTTCTTTTGCTTTCTGCACAACCGCAGAATCCTTTCACGCGATGGGACGCAGGGCGGCAAAAACGGAAAAACGCTGCTGCCCAGCTGGGCGCAGCAGCGGAAAAGCGACTGCGAAGCAGAAGACCCTCCGCTCCCCAAAAGCCGCAGCCGATTTTCTGTTGATCTGAAGCAGCGCAGCGTGACGCAGTTCAAGACCTTCTTGCAGGAGGAAGAAGCCGTTCAGCCGCTCAATGCTCTGGCGGACTATATCCCTATCGAGAAGATTGAGCACGGCGTCATTTATACAAGAGATCACCGCTATGTCAAGGTTGTAGAGGTGGTTCCCGTCAACTTCCTGCTGCGCAGCGCGAGAGAGCAGCGCAGCATCATTTACTCCTTCATTTCCTATCTGAAAATTGCCCCGGTCAAGGTGCAATTCAAGGCATTGACAAAGCGTGCGGACATTAACCGGCA
>CABSBF010000139.1 GCA_902475855.1 uncultured Eubacteriales bacterium | reverse complement strand
AAAGGTAGAGAGGAAAACGTCCGTGAGACAAAATCGTGACACTTCGATTCATTCTGTCCGTTGGTTATATAGAAGGGGAAAACAATTTTTCTCTCGACCCCTGTTTTTCTCTTGAAAATTGTCCGTTGTAAAGTGAAAGGCAAACAGCTTCGCTTCCAAGCCGCCCTTCAAACAAAGTTTTTCAAAATTGAAAGGAGAAACATTATGATCACTTACCACAACCGTACCCACATGACCGCTGTACCCACCCGCCTCCTGCTGGATACGAACCTCTCCGCAGAAGCCAAGCTCACCGGCGCGCTCTTGTACACCTTCGAGGACGGCGGTCTGAGTGCGCAGGAACTTGCAGATGTTCTGGGCCTTCCGCCCGAAAAAGTCGCTCCGGTTTTTGCTGAACTCACCGGCAACGGCTATCTGGAAATTCTGGAAGAAAACGGTGCCTTCGGGCTGCACCTGAAGGGGTGAGCCTCATGCCAGATCGCACGCGACCCATCCGCAAGGAAATCTGCCTGAACGAGCAGGAGCTGAATCTCATCCAGCACAAAATGCGCCAGCTGGGGACGCACAACTTCGGCGCTTACGCCTGTAAGATGCTCATCGACGGTTACATCATCAAAGTAGATTACACCGAGCAAAAGAAGCTGGCCGCTGCCGTCAGCCGCGTTGCATCAAACATCAATCAGATTTGCCGCCGCATCAACAGCACTGGCCACGTTTACGAAGATGATGTTGCCGAGCTGAAAGATCGGCAACTGGAAATCTGGGAGCTGCTGAAAGTGCGGCAGAGGGACGAGCTTTGACCACAACGGGATTTTCCATACGTGGGTTTTCCGTCACCGGTTTTTCGGACGGTGGACAAGCTGACGCTCCGGAGCGTACCGTAACCGGATTTCAGGACGACGGTTTTCGTGCCCTCCATCGGGGCTGAAATTCATCCTCTAACTAATAAGAAATAAATCAAGATACAAGAGAATCAATCTATCAATCAATCAACACAAAAATGGATGGATTGATGGATGGGACAGGAGGTCAGATGAAAACTTTTTGCAAGCTCACGACGCAGAGCCCGGCGGCGTCCTATGTGCCGCTGCCGAGGTTTCTTCTCCAAGACGAAGCCATGCGGGACATCAGCAACGACGCGAAAGTGCTCTATGCGCTGCTGCTGGACAGAGCCAGCATTTCCCGGCAGAACGGCTACGTCGAGCCGGACGGCACGATTCGGCTGTACTTCACCTTGGAGCAGGCGCAGACCAAACTCCACCGCAGCCGCCAGAGCGCCACGCGGATATTCCGGGAGCTGGAGTACAGTGGCTTGATTATCCGAAAAAAGCAGGGCTTGGGCAAGCCCGCGCTTATTACGCTGAACTATCCGTCAGATGCAAAGCTCATCGCAAAGGAGGGTGAAGATGCACAAGCTTGACCCCATCGAGCGGCTGCCGGACGGCTCGCTCTTCCGCCTGACGCCAGGACAGCTTCGCAGCGTGCGCGGCCTTACAAAGCGCTGCTGCAACTTCTTGGATGGCGACTGCCTGCTGTTGGACGGCGTCTGTCCGCAACACATCTCCCGAAGTCTGCTTTGCCGGTGGTTTCGCCGCGCCGTGCTGCCGCGACAGCCAAAGCTGGAACAGGCCATTCTCAGCCCGAAAAAACTCCGCCGCTGCGAAGTCTGCGGCACGGGCATCCTCGCCCGCTCCGGCAGGACAAAATACTGCCCCGCCTGCGCCAAGGAGGTTCACCGCCAGCAGAAGGCAAAATCCGCCCGCAAACGGCGGTCGAGCGTAGACAATTTGGGGGCGAAAAGCCCTTGAATGGCAAGCATTCCCGCACCGCTAAAGCCGCGCGGCAATACGATTTCCCTCGCAGCCGCGAAATCGAATTCTATTTGTCTACATAGCAACCGGAACACACGCATAGATTGAAGCAGAAAACGCTCTGGAAAGGAGGGCAGCCATGGAAGTGTTTCTGATCTTCCCGAAATCAAAGCAGGCGCAGCAGGAGCTCGGGCAGGAGCTGGCGAAGTTCCAGTCCGAGCAGGTGCTGAAAACTGTCCAGAAGCTGC
>CABSBF010000138.1 GCA_902475855.1 uncultured Eubacteriales bacterium | reverse complement strand
GATAAGCTGTAAAAAGAAGCATGGACGCCCCCGAAAAGGAGAGCGTCCATGCTTCTTGCTGTATCCGAATGGAGGAGATTGCGAAATCAGTGATTGTCCGGGCAGACGATTTCCAGCATCTGATCGAAAACCTCTTCCATCTGCCGCACCAGTGTGAACTGGGTGCGGGCGCGGTCGAGGTTGTGATCCGGGCGAGCAATATGGAAATAATGGTCGCCCTCCAGATAGTCAGTCAGAAAACGGATGCCGCATTCCAGCGTCATGAGCCTTGCACCCCATGCAAGGCTCTTTTTTTCTGCCATGCTCATGGATGCCCCGGCAGTGGAGAGATACCCTTTGGCGAACACTTCGTACAGATGCAGGTCAAAATGGACTTTGCTCTGGTCAGGTTCGTCCTCAGCGCAGTCGTTGGCACCGGTGCGGATGGAATCGCCGAAGTCGTAGGCCGAAAGTCCCGGCATCACGGTGTCGAGGTCAATGACACAGATGCCTTTTCCGGTAGCGGCATCGATGAGGACATTGTTGATCTTGGTGTCATTGTGGGTGACGCGCAGAGGAATTTCGCCAGCTGCCAGCTGATCCAGCAGGACATGGCAGTCCTGCTCCCTCGCATGGATAAATTCGATTTCCGACGTGATATTTTTTGCTCGGCCCAGTGCATCGGCGGCGAGGGCTTTTTCAAAATTGGCATAGCGGTTGGGCGTGTCGTGGAAGCGGGCGATGGTTTCGTGGAGGGTGGAGGCCGGGTAATCCTCCAGCTGGTTCTGGAATTTGCCCAGTGTCTCGGCCACGGTGCGGAAGTCGGTTTCGCTGCCGACCTGCTGCAAACAGATGGTATCTTCTACAAAGTCGTAGGCACGCCATGCGCCGCCGTCTGCATCCAGATAGCAAGTCGACCCCGACAAAGTTGGGATGACATTCAGCGTTTCCCGTGCTGGGTCGCCGCCCTCGGCAAGAATTTTCGCCCGCAGATGCCGGGTCACGCCGCAGACATTCTCCATCAGGCCCACCGGGTTAGTAAAGGTATCTGTGTTGATGCGCTGCAAAATAAAGCGTTTGGAATGATCTTCCCGCCAGACCACAAAGGTGTCGTTGATATGCCCCTCACCATAGTGGTGAGCATCGCAGAGCACAGGCCCACCAAAATCAAAGGCATTTGCAGCAGACTGGAGCAGAGAAAGGGTAACGGATTTCATCATAAATTCCTCGTTTTCGTTATACTTCATGCCGTTTTGTCGGGGCGGGGCGTTTTCCCTGCCGCGTCTGACGGCGGTATTCGTTGGGGGTCATGCCCTCCGCCTTGCGGAAGCACTGGGAGAAATAGCTGGGGGAGGAAAAGCCCATCAGCTCGCTGATCTGCGCCAGACTGTAACCGGTGTTGCCCAGCATATGCTTGCTCTCCTCAATGCGGCGGCGGTTCAGGTAAGTAATGGGGGAAATTCCGTACTCCCGCTGGAAGGTGTGGGCCAGATAGTATTTGTTCAGGTGGGCAAGCTCTGCCAGCAGGTCCAGCGAGATATCCTCGCGGTAGTTGGTGTCCAGATACCGCTTGATCTCGGCGCACTCCCGGTTCTCGGTCGGGGCAGCCTCCTCCAGCTGCAGCGAAATGGTGGTGCAGCGCACCAGCCAGATCAGCAGTACCTCCAGCAGGTCCTGACAAACGGTCTCGCAGCCGTCTAAGCTGCGGTCGGCCTCGGCCAGCAGCATGTGCAGCAACGTGACCATCCGCTCCCGGTTCTCCCGGCAATTGAAGATGGCGTAGTTCGTATCCGCCTTGCTGAACAAAAACTCCATGCTGGCAACGCCCAGCACGATATACTCCAAGGGCGAGGCGTTCAGGCTAAGCTCGGTATGCTCCACCTGCGGGTTCACAATGACCATATCGTCCGGCTTTACCGGGAACAGCTGCCCGGCAAGGTAGAACTGTCCCTCGCCGCTGAGGCAGTAGAACAGCTCCGTGCAGGAGTGGGTGTGGGTGGTACTGTTCCAATCGCCGCCAAATTTGCTTTTGCTGATGTACAGCAGCCGGAAGGATTCCCGTGGAGCGGGAGCGTGGCGGATAT
>CABSBF010000137.1 GCA_902475855.1 uncultured Eubacteriales bacterium | reverse complement strand
TTCGCAGGAATACTGACGTATTTCAAGGAAAAATGGTGCAGCGCAGCGTGAAAAGGTCCGCTGTCCGGGTGCGTTGGGAGTTTTCAGATACACCCTAATATGAGTTCCTACACTGTAAAATCTATCATCGATCACAAAAAATAATGCGGGTTCGCCGCAGATTTCCGTAAAAAAACAGCTCGTACTGCCGGGCGGAGCAGCGCCCCGCCCCTACCAAGGTTTTACATGATGTCGCATTCCTCCTAAATTTGCAGCGTTCGAATCCCCTCAGGCCCTTTGGGCCAGCGTCCCTACCCCTCTTGGCCCTTCGGGCCATTTCCCCCTGATAGGGGGAATCGGCCCCTTATGCCCAAGGGGAGCCGGGTACATACAAATTTTCTGAGCTGTTCAAAATATCAAAAATTCAAAAATTTTTTTCAAAACCCTATTGACAAATGGCGGGTACATGGATATACTATAACCGTAATGATAATTATTATCAATATTAATTCAGCAAAGGAGATCAGCCCATGCCCATTGCCCGTAAGCACAGCCGCAAACGCGATGCAATTCTCGAATGTCTGCGCTGTACAACGAGCCACCCGACGGCGGAGTGGGTCTACACACAGCTCAAGCCCACCATCCCTGACCTGTCGCTCGCGACGGTCTATCGAAACCTCGCCATGTTCAAGGACGAGGGCACGATCGATTCCGTCGGCGTCTACAACGGACTGGAACGCTTTGATTTCCGTACCGATCCCCACGCGCACTTCATCTGCCGCATCTGCGGCGCGGTCAGCGACATCAACTGGCTGGAGCTTCCTGCGGATACCCTTTCCGAGGTCGAACAGCAGACCGGCTCGAAGGTCGAAGACTGCCGCATCGCCGTCACCGGCGTCTGCGCCGACTGCGCAAAAAAGGACGCGCACTGACATTCATCCATCCACAATTTTATCATCAAAAAATTATTTTACGGAGGAATTTATCATGAAGAAATTTGTTTGCAAGGTCTGCGGTTACATCTACGAAGGCGACGCTGCTCCGGCAGAATGCCCCGTCTGTCATGCAAAGAGCAATATGTTCGAGGAAGTCAAGGGCGAGCTGACCCTGGCTGCCGAGCATGAGTACGGCGTCTATGCCAAGACCGTCAAGAATAACCCCGACG
Source organism: uncultured Eubacteriales bacterium (assembly GCA_902475855.1). Lineage (GTDB taxonomy): Bacteria > Bacillota > Clostridia > Oscillospirales > Oscillospiraceae > JAZOXB01. Next base: position 969 of record CABSBF010000137.1, on the reverse strand, counting down.
TCTCCGAGGCCGACAAGCAGTATATCTTCGACCAGCTCAAGGCCAACTTCAACGGCGAATGCTCTGAGGTCGGTATGTATCTCTGCATGGCCCGCATCGCCCACCGCGAGGGCTATCCCGAGATCGGCCTGTACTGGGAAAAGGCCGCTTACGAAGAGGCGGAGCACGCCGCCAAGTTCGCCGAGATGCTCGGCGAGGAGCTTGAGCCCAACATGAAGGCCACCACGAAGGACAACCTCAAGTGGCGCGTCGACTGCGAATTCGGCGCAACCCAGGGCAAGTTCGACCTCGCCAAGTGCGCCAAGAAGAACAACCTCGACGCCATCCACGACACCGTCCATGAAATGGCCAAGGACGAGGCAAGACACGGCCGCGCGCTCAAGGGCCTTCTGGAGCGCTACTTCAAGTAAGATGGACTACACGGAAAACACCGTGATCTGCAACTGCAAGCATGTGACCTTGGCGGACATTGACGACGCTCTACAGAGGAGCGCGCGCTTCTCCGATGTGGAGAAGGAGTTCGCTGAGGTGCAGAAGCTGACCAGCTGCTCGACCGGCTGCGGCGGCTGCCACGATAAGATCATGGCAGTCCTCTCCGAGCGGCTCAGCGGCTGAGAATAAAGGAGAATTTGAGCATGAAATATGTCTGTGACATCTGCGGCTATGTCTATGACCCGGAGGTCGGCGACCCCGACAATGGCGTAGCCCCCGGCACGCCTTGGGAAGAAGTCCCCGAAGACTGGGTCTGCCCGCTCTGCGGCGTCGGCAAAGACCAGTTCAGCGAAGAAGCATAAGCCTTAATTTAGAGGGGCTGTCTCACTAAGAGACAGCCCCTTCTTTTGCATTCTGTGCTTTTCGTCAGCAAATGCTGTGCAGATCAAATGAGCCAGCGGTTGACCCACGGGATCCTTTTTATACTAAAACCTAATTAAACGCTTTAATGATCCAATCGCGTCCGGTAATGCTGAA
>CABSBF010000136.1 GCA_902475855.1 uncultured Eubacteriales bacterium | reverse complement strand
GGATTATTGCGGTTGGTAAGCACGAAGGATTTATTCCAAGTGAACAATGGATTGAAGTGCAGGAACTTCTGGATGCGATTGCAGAGAAATACAATCGACCTCATAGAAAGACCAACGCACTGTTGGCAGGACTGGTGCATTGTCCTTACTGCGGCAGACGACTGAGTGTAATTTCCGAGTCCGATCGCTGGACGAATGGAAAGCCTCGATTTAAATATGTCTGTCCCGGTTATCGCAAAAAGGAATGTAATTTCAAAGCGGTAGATGGCGTTCTTCTGGACGAATTTGTGGTACAGCAGCTATCTGAACTATCGGATGAAAATAGCGAACATTTCAAAGCGATTCTGGAAATTAAGATTGAGGAAGTCTTGGAGCAGTCACAGACGGTACAGGAACATAACATCATTAAAAAGAAACGTGATAAGCTGAAAGCGGATATTGCAGCACAGACAAGAAATCTGCGTGAAGCAGATGGCAGTATCAAGCAATTTATTCAAGAGGATTTGCAAAATCTGGCTGAAGAACTGAGGGAAGCGGAGCGGCAGCTTTCAAAACTGGATGAAGGCAGAAAGAACAATATGATTGCCATCCGTGACTTGGAAATGACAAAAGAAAGGCTGCTCTCCTTTGCAGAATATGCAAAGAATGCGCAGCCGGAGGTTCTGGTCACATTGATCCAGACGATTGTAGAAAGAATTTATATTGTGGATAAGGATAACGAGCGTTACTGCCACATCTTTATCAAGGGCTGTTCCGGAGAAGATTACACCGGCTTCTTCCAGACAGCCGGTTACATAGAGCAAAAAACTACACCTGTGTGTGATTCAGAACAGTGTTGCATTGGCTATAAACTATCACATTTGGACAATGTTTTCAAGTAGATTTTTGTCGTTTAGCACAAATTTTATGCGACATCGTTCGAGCTTTTTGGACTCTTAGCACAAACTTAACGGCAGGATAACATCTCCTGCCGTTAAGTCCTCCGTCAGGCGCTCGCCGCGCTTTGCGCCGTCATGCCGGAGGCGGAAAGCATATTTTCCGCGAGAATGCCATAACCTCTCTGCGGGTCGTCCAGCAGGACGTGCGTCACCGCGCCGACGAGCTTCCCATCCTGCACGATCGGGCTGCCGCTCATGCCCTGCACGATGCCGCCCGTGAGCGCGATGAGCGCCGGGTCGGTCACCCGCAGGAGCAGATTGCGCGTGGGTGCGGAGCCGCCGTAGAGCTTTTCGATCTCGATCTCATAGGCGCACACCTCGTCGCCCCTGCAGTTTGCCAGAATGACCGCCTTGCCGGTGCGGACCTCCGTGCGCCGCGCGACGGGGATCGCCTCCCCGACAGCCTCCGGCCGGTTCTCCTGCGGCAAAACGCCGAATATGCCGCACTCCGTGTTCGCGTAAAGCAAGCCGAGGTCGCGCGTCAGATCAAAGTCGCCGCGCAGCTCGCCCGGCGAGCCGCTTGCGCCGCGCTTGACCGCCTTGACGCTCGCCGCCATCACGCTGCCGCGTGAGAGCGGCATGAGCTTGCCGGTGTCCACATCCGTGATGCCGTGGCCGAGCGCCGCGAATGCGCCCGTCTGCGGGTCATAGAAGGTCACCGTGCCGATGCCCGCCATGCTGTCGCGGATCCACGCGCCGAGGCGGCACACGCCGTCCTGCCCTTTTTTCGGACAGACGGCGAGCTTCACGAGCCGGCCGCCGCGGCGCACGCCGAAGGCTGCCTCCCGCTCTCCGTTCTCCGCAAGAAGCGACTGCAAATGCTCCGTCGAGCCGATGGTGACGTCGTTCATCGTCAAGATCAGATCGCCGGCCTTCATGCCGCCCTTCTTCGCGGGAGAGACGGCGCCCTCATTCTCCGAAAGCCCCACGACCAGCACGCCCTCGGCAAAGAGCTTCACGCCGATCGCCTTGCCGACCGGCACGAGCAGCTGCGTCTCTCCGCCCGGGTCCGGCGCACTCACGGCTCCCGCCGGCACGAGCAGGGCGGAGAGTGCAAAGACCAATGCCGCGCAGGCGGCAGCGCCATGCCGCCTGCTCCGTTTCCGTCGCCTTTCATCCATCCCATCACCTCTCCTGTTCAAAAGGAAATCGTTTCCTTTTGAAATTTTTTTGCCGCGTTTTTGCTTGCGGCCCCGTTACT
>CABSBF010000135.1 GCA_902475855.1 uncultured Eubacteriales bacterium | reverse complement strand
TCCGTGGCTCGGAGCATCGTCGCCGCGTTCAAACTGTCCTGAAGAAGCTCGTCTGTCCCAACATTGAGCACGTTGGCAATGGCAACCAGCTTTTCCAGCTTTGGCGGCTTCACGCCCCGCTCTACAACGCTCACATGATCCACGCTATAATCCACAGCGGCAGCAAGATCTTCCTGCGTCATGCCGACTCGCTCGCGAGCGGCCTTGATCCGTTTACCCAATGCGACCTGATCCATACGCAATCTCCTTTTGAACGGTATCCGTTCTTAAATTATATGGGAGATGGCGTTTGTTTCACAGGAGCACACGGGGCGATTACCGTTCCGTAAGAACGGAACATTCAGAAAAACAATCACACTTAGGGGCCGTATTCCCGGAGGGGGAAAGCGGCCCCTTCTTTTTTGCGCATTGTCCCTTCCTCCGGGAGTACAACCCCGGAAAGGAGCAAAAATGCGAGAAGAAAAATTATTGAGTTATCTGAAAGGAGCATGTACCGGGCGAAGGTACAGTGCGAGCAGCGCTGCGCTGGAAGCGGCTATAGGGATTAGCGGAACAGATCTTCGAAAACTTGTAAATCGTATGAGACGCAAGGGTGTTCCTATTGGGAGCGATCAATGCGGATACTTCTACGCGGCGACTGCCGGTGAAGTCTACTCCACGATTCAGCAGCTTCAAAACATGGAAAATGGACTTGCGGCAGCAAGACGCGGATTAGAGCGGTCACTGGATGCTTTTCCTTTGAAAGAAGGTGCATCTTGAACAGCTTTATCCCCTGGGTAGGCGGCAAGGGCAAGCTGCTGTGGATCATCAACAAGCTGATGCCGGATCACTATAAGCGCTTCATCGATGTGTTCGGCGGCAGCGGCACGGTGACGATAAGCCGTCCTATCCAGCGGGGCTGTATGGAAGTCTACAATGACTACAACGGAAATCTGACAAACCTCTTCTGCTGCGTGAAGAACCGTACCATGGCGCTCTTAGCGGAATTGGGGTTCCTGCCGCTGAACACACGGGATGACTTCAACGTCCTCTACAAATTTTTCTCAAAAGATGAGATCACGGATGATTACCTGCAGGAGGAAATGGATCTGACGGAGGTCTACCTCAAGCCGCCTGACGCGGAAGCCATCCGCGCCCTCATGTTGGAACGCGCGCCACGCGGAGATATTCGCCGTGCCGCGGATTACTTCAAGCTGGTGCGATACAGCTTCAGCGGCGGCGCCAAGTCCTTCGGCGGTAAGCCCTGTGATATCCGCCGCTTTTTCCATCTGATTTGGGAGAGCTCCCGCAGACTGGCCAATGTTGTCATTGAGAATAAGGACTTTGAGGAGCTGATTCGCCAATATGACAGGAAGAATGCCGTACTTTACTGCGATCCGCCCTACTATATGGCAGAGGGCTGCTATCCGGTAGAGTTCCCGCCGGAGGATCACCGGCGGCTTCACGATGTGCTCATCGGGAGCGAGGGGTACTTTATTGTTTCGTATAACTATCAGGAATACATTTGCGATCTCTATCAAGATGGCTGCTTTATTTTCCGGACCTCGCGCCCAAATAGTATGTCGCAAAGGGCAGGAAGTGAATATGAGGAAATCATCATCACGAACTATGATCCCCGCAAGGCTTGCTGGCAGCTCTCCTTGGAAAACCTGCTGGGCGGTGACGGCGATACCCGCTATGAGATGATCCACGAGCCAAAGTGTCCATTGAAATGTTAAACAAATCAAAAAAAGAGGAGGCAAACAACATGAAATTCCATTTGAACCATGACCCCGCGAACAAGACCCTTACCATTCCCCGCGCCGCGCTGCAGCTCTCCGGCCTTGCAGATGTCAGCGACCTGATCCTCCATACCGACAGCGGCTGTGTTCTGCTGCTGCCGGGAGATCCCACCGTGGCAGAGCTGCTGAAAACCATTTCTCTGCTTTCCACCGTAACGCCGCAGCTGATCTCCCGTCTGGCGGAGCGAAGCCAGATGGCAATGGAGGCCGGAATGACGGAAACGGCGTGCGGCGCCTGTGAACGCAAACCCCAATGCTCCGGCCTTGAAATTCCACCCTGTCAGCTGGCGGAGGCGGGGATCTCGCCCACTGCCGCGCTGGAGTCCTTTGTAGAGGAGGGCAGAGTCATCGTGCAGGCAGCGGAGAAAACCGCCGCGGATGTGCTCATCGACGAGCTGGACGATGAT
>CABSBF010000134.1 GCA_902475855.1 uncultured Eubacteriales bacterium | reverse complement strand
ATGAAAAGGAAACATGGATTCCCCGCAAGGAAACATCGGCTGCCAAAATTTTCATTCAATTTTTGTGCAATATTTACATATTTATTCATGCATACAAAGTCACTGCCGCAGGAAGCCGTTTTGCAAAAGTACTTCTGCCTGCACGTTTTGGCAGACTGTGCCGGCCCCGGTAGCGCTTCCCGTTTGAAATTAAGGGCTTGAAAACCATTCTGAAGTATGCTATGGTAGAGTTAAGTGTTAAATACACAGAGACTTCCCCCGTCCGGGAGGCTCCGCCCGGGCAGCAATCCACACACGCCCGCAACTTTCATCCGGAGCGCACGGACAATTTATTCATGAAAGGAAATTGATATGAAACGTTCCGAAATCAACAAGGCGCTGAAAGAGCTGGAAGCCATGTGCAAGCAGGAGCACTGCTATCTGCCGCCGTTCTGCAACTTTACACCCGAGCAGTGGCAGTCCGTCGGCCACGAGTATGACGAGGTGCGCGACTGCATGCTCGGCTGGGACATCACGGACTACGGCCTCGGCGATTTTGACAAGGTCGGCATGTCGCTCATCACCATCCGCAACGGCAACCGCAAGATGCAGGAGAAGTATCCTAAGGTTTATGCAGAAAAGCTTCTTTACATGAAGGAGGGACAGTACTCCCCCAACCATTTCCACTGGTACAAGACCGAGGACATCATCAACCGCGGCGGCGGCAACATCCTCATTCGTGTCTATAACAGCCTGCCCGACGAGTCCATTGACAAAGAATCCGACGTGACTGTCCACTGCGACGGCCGCACCTACACCGTCCCCGCCGGCACGCAGGTCAAGCTGACGCCGGGTGAGAGCATCCACATTCAGCAGTATATGTACCACGACTTCGAGGTCGAGCCCGGAACGGGCGCGGTACTTCTCGGCGAGGTCAGCCAGTGCAACGACGACAATACCGATAACCGCTTTAATCCGCCGGTCGGCCGCTTCCCGAAGATTGAAGAGGACGAGGCTCCCTACCGTCTGCTCTGCAACGAGTATCCGGCAGCGAAGGACTGAGCCATGGCCTATGATGTAGTCGCCTTAGGCGAGCTTTTGATTGACTTTACATGCGTCAGCTCGGATGCCGACGGCTATCCCACGATGGCCGCACACCCCGGCGGCGCACCGGCGAATTTTCTCGCCGCCGTGACGAAATTCGGCGGAAAGACCGCCCTTCTGGGCAAGGTCGGCACAGACACCTTCGGCCGTCTGCTGACCGGTACGCTGGAAAAAGCAGGCATCGAGACGCGCGGCATCGTCGCTTCAAATGACGTGTTTACCACACTGGCCTTCGTCACGCTGGACGAGCATGGCGACCGTGAGTTCTCTTTCTCGCGCAAGCCCGGCGCGGACACACAGCTTCGCTTCAGCGAGCTGGATCTGCCCCTGATTGACGACACGCGGGCCTTTCACTTCGGTACGCTGTCGCTGACGGACGAGCCCGCGCGCGCGACGACCTACCGCGCCGTGGCCTATGCCAAGGAGCGCGGCAAGCTCATCACCTTCGATCCGAACCTGAGAAAGCCGCTTTGGAAAAGTCTGGATGTCGCCAGAGAGCAGATGCTCTGGGGCCTTTCGCAGGCAGACGTGATCAAGATCAGCGATGAGGAGATCGAATTCCTGTTTGGCCTGAACCCGCAGGAGGGCGCGAAGAAGATCCTGAACGACTACGGCGTAAAGCTGGTCTTTGCGACCTGCGGCGCGGACGGCTGCTGGTTTGAAAACCAGACGGCCTGCGGTCATGTGGACAGCTTAAAGGATATCAAGGTCATTGACACGACCGGCGCCGGCGACATCTTCGGCGGCAGCGCGGTCTGGAAGGTTTTGCAGTCCGGCAAGCGCCCGGAGGAGCTGAGCGAGGCTGAGCTGCGCGAGATCGTCCGCTTTGCCTGTACCGCGGCGGGTCTTTCCACCACAAAATCCGGCGGCATTTCCAGCGTGCCGGAGCAGGAGGAAGTTCGCCTCCGCTGCCTCTGATCGGCCAGCGGAAGATTCCCGGTTTCTTCTCTGATACCACAAGAGCGCATCCGTCCTTTGGACAGATGCGCTCTCAGCTTGTCAAAAAAGTCCCTTTGGACTTTTTTGCAAGCTTCCTGCAAAATTGCAGAATTTGAATTTGAAGTGCCCCCAAAAAGTTAGACAATATTTCAAATAGAAATTATTCAAGCAACC
>CABSBF010000133.1 GCA_902475855.1 uncultured Eubacteriales bacterium | reverse complement strand
CCTGCGACTCAGCCAGTGCGTCGATCAGTTCATAGCGGAACGTGGAGGTGGTGGCTGCCGTAACGACGGTATAAGAATCCTCGCCGAACGCGACATGATATTCCTTTGTGCCCGCCAGCGTGTTTTTGCGGGCGATCATGCCGTTGAACCGGTCCTGAAACAGCAGAACGGACAGCAGCATCACCTCTGCCAGCATGGAAGTCAACGTTCTGACATCAAGCACAAAAGGCTCTCCATCGAATGGGATCAGCAGCAATGCATTGAATAAAAAGACGCTCCAGCCAAAAATGGCCCAAAGGATGCTGCGTTTTCGCCGCAGCACCTTGCGCATCGCGCGGGAGGCTATGGTCATAGAGCGATTCGTGATATCGCTGCGAATTTCAAAAGTCATTCATTTTCTCCGTTGTAAGTAATTCTGCACCCGCAGGGCTGGCGGTGCTTCGCAGCCGCCTCCGGACAGCATAAGCTGTCGCTTATTTATTCTACCATACCGAAAATAAGGTCCATGTTAAGTTTTTCGAATTCTCAAAGGGAGGCCTCCGATGTGCCTTTGTCAAGGCGCCTGCCGAAAGGCTCTTCTGATGCACGACCTTACCATCCCAAATGCTTCCGGGTTCTGCGTGAAAATCCATTCTCGTCCGTTGGAAATGGGCTGTTGCCAGAACAGCCCATTAAAGTTCATGTATCGGCAAGCATATATTACTTGCTCTTTTCTTTGCTTTTTTGGTCCGCGAAAAGTGCATGACCAAGCACCATCCCTATCATCGAAGCAATCGTTCCGATAAAGAAAAAGCTGAGCGTTTGCAAATCGACCCGATTAAAGATCAAGCTTTCTCTCATGCCATAGCTCGCATAGACGGAAAGCATGAACATAAGGCCAAATCCAATCGGCGCCAGCCACTTGTACTTTCCCCAATAATTGTTTTTCCCGATCAAAAGAGACAGAACGATCGTGGCGGCCGGGAGCATAATCCATTGGGCTCCACCTGCCTGTGCTTCCGTAATACTTCCCGCGGAAAAACGCCATGACGCCATAATATTGAACGCCCAAATTACCAGATAGGACAAAACCACCAGCAGTTTTGATAACCTTGTCTTGCTCTTTGCCGTATTTGTGCTTTCTTCGATATAATCCAGATAGTCTTTCATAGGGCCTTCTCCTTTCAAGAGATAGTCAAGGCTGACGCTATACAAATCACTCATTTTAAGCACACTTACGATATCGGGGTAGGATCTCTCATTCTCCCAATTCGATATTGTCTGTCTGCTGATGCCAAGGGCTTGTGCCGCTTGTTCCTGCGTGATCTTCGCATCCGTTCTTGACTTTTTGATCTTGCCTCCAATATCCACACGCTTGCCCTCCCAACATGAACTTCATCTGGATTATGCCCTATGCGAAAAGCGCTGTCTATCAAAACGCTTTTACAAGGCTATATTTCTCTGTCAAAATGCTTTTACATTTCTCTGTCTTCCCCGAAACGCCCTGATTTATCTGCCCGCCGGAAGCGTTATCTCAAACACGGCGCCGGTTTCTCCGTTATACGCGCGGATCGTCCCTTTATGCAGGTGAATGATCTCCCGGGTCAGCGCAAGGCCGATGCCGGATTTTCCGCTTTTTCCCATGTAAAAGCGGTCGAAGATGTGGGGAAGATCTTCCTCGGCGATGCCGTCCCCGTCGTCCTGTATCCGTATCGTCACCTGCCGCCTGTCTGCGCGGCAGGTCAGGCGCAGCTCGCTGCGGGCATAGCGCACGCCGTTGGATAGGATATTGGTGACGGCTCTGCGCAGCCGGGTATCATCGCAACTGACCATAACGGGCTCCTCGGGGAAATCCGGCACGATGGCGATGCCGCCGGCGGCTGCCGGCTCCACGGCGCGTATGCCGTCGTAAAGCAGCTCCCGAATATCCATCTCGGAAAAGGCAAGCAGCTGCCGCCCCATATCGATTTTCGAGATGTCCAGGAGCTCTTCCACCAGCTCCGTCATGCGGTCGCTTTCCGCCAGGATCACCTCCGCCGCGCTGCCTGTGTCCATCACGCCCGCCTGTATGCCCTCCGCATAGCCCTGTATCGCCATCAGCGGCGTTTTCAGCTCGTGGGAGGCATTCTGGAAGAAGGTCTGCTGCCGCTCCGCCTCCTTCTCAATATCACGGCCGAAGCGAAACCCCAGCAGGCACATGACGGAGGAGATCGCCAGCAGCACCGCAAAGAACGCCCAGT
>CABSBF010000132.1 GCA_902475855.1 uncultured Eubacteriales bacterium | reverse complement strand
CCTTTCAGGAGCGGCGGGGCGACCGGTTCATCACGCGGGGCGTCAGCGTCTATTCAGCGGAGCTGGGTGTATCCGGACAGTGCGACGTACTGGAATATCACCGGGGCTCCACCGGCATCCCGCTTGCCGGGAAAGAGGGACTGTGGCAGCCATATCCCGTGGAATACAAGCGCGGCCAGCCCCGGGAGGACACCGGAGATACCCTGCAACTGTGCGCACAGGCCATGTGTCTGGAATCCATGCTCTGCTGCGGCATCCCGGAGGGCGCACTCTATTACGGGGAGATCCGCCGACGGCAGAGGGTCCCGTTTACCGCGGAATTGCGCGGTCAGGTCCGTGAACTGCTGGACGAAATGCACGAGCTCTACCGCCGGGGCTATACCCCCAAGGTCAAGCCGACCAAATCCTGCAGCGCCTGCTCCCTGAAGGAGCTGTGCCTGCCAAAGCTGATGAAGAGCAGAGCCGTCTCCGCGTATCTCCGGGCGGCCATGGAGGAAACGCCGTGAAGCAGCTTCTCAACACGTTGTTCATCACCTCAGAGGATATTTATCTCTCCCTGGAGGGGGAAAATGTACTGGCAAACCGGGACAAGACCGTCGTCGCACGATATCCCCTGCACACGCTGCAATCCATCGTCAGCTTTTCCTATTCCGGCGCATCTCCCGCACTGATGGGAAAATGCGCCGAGGCCGGGATCGGTCTGGCCTTCTGCACGCCGCGCGGGCGCTTCCTCGCCCGCACCTGCGGGGAGAGCAGCGGGAACGTACTGCTGCGCCGGGAGCAATACCGCATTGCCGACGACCCTGCCCGCAGTTGTGAAATTGCCCGCACCATGATTTTCGGAAAGCTGTGCAACGGCGCTGCCAGCATCCGGCGCACCCTGCGCGACCATGCCCCGCGCGTGCAGAACTGCGGGCTGGAAGGTGCCGCAGCCAATCTCCGCGTGATGCTCCCGCAGGTGCTGGCTGCCGCTGATCTGGAGGCGCTCCGCGGACTGGAGGGCGCTGCCGCCACGGTCTATTTTGGCGTGTTTGACCACATGCTTCTGAATCGGAAGGAGACCTTCTTCTTCCGCGGCCGCAGCCGCCGCCCACCCTTAGACCGGGTGAATGCCATGCTGTCCTTTGCCTACAGCCTGCTGGCGCACGACTGCGCCGGTGCGCTGGAGAGCGTCGGGCTGGACAGCTATGTAGGCTTCCTTCATCGCGACCGGCCGGGGCGTCAGTCGTTGGCGCTGGATCTGATGGAGGAGCTGCGCCCCTGTATAGCAGACCGCTTTGTGCTGACCCTTGTGAACAATCGGATGCTGCGCCCGGAGGACTTTCAGGTGCAGGACAGCGGCGCGGTGCTGCTGAGCGATGACGGCCGCAGAAGGTTCCTGAAAACATGGCAGGAGCGGAAACGGGACACGCTGACCCATCCCTATCTGGGAGAAAAGCTGAGCTGGGGCATGGTTCCCTATGTGCAGGCACTGCTGCTGGCCCGCCGCCTCCGCGGCGATCTGGACGGTTATCCGCCCTTTTTATGGAAGTGATGCTATGCTGGTGCTGATCACATACGATGTAAACACCGAGGACGCCGCCGGGCGCAAGCGCCTGCGGCAGATTGCCAGAAAGTGCGTGGACTATGGACAACGGGTGCAGAATTCCGTGTTCGAGTGTCTGCTGGACGCAGGGCAGTGCCGCCGCCTACAGGCGCAGCTTCTGTCTATCATGGATCCTGAGAAAGACAGTCTGCGCTTTTACTATCTTGGAAAGCAATATGAGAAAAAGGTGGAACATTTCGGCGCGAAGGGCACCTATCTGCCGGAGGAACCGCTGATTCTCTGATGCGTGCAGTCCGGTGCGGCGGCTGGGTTTCCGGCTGCCGCCAAGGAGGCCTGACCGGCTCGCAGGCGCTTTCTGTGTGTCCGCGAAGTCCGGGTGCACAGAGATTTACCGGAAGGTTCGCAGCAGCTTTTCTGGAAGAAAGTGTACATTTTCCGGCGTTCCATGGGGAGCGGAAAGGCACTTTTTAAATAGAACTCAGAAATTCTACTTTTTTGCCAAAGATTCACGGGCAAAACTGTGTATCTTTGCTGTCGCTCCCCGCGAGGGGAGCGTGGATTGAAATTCCGGCGCCGGTGCCGGTGTCCCTTCCTCCGCCTCGTCCCCCCCCGCGAGGGGAGCGTGGATTGAAATCAGTTTTGATACGTCTGGTCTGCCGTCGGCGCGCCCGTCGCTCCTCGCGAGGGGAGCGTGGATTGAAATAAATAAGTTAATAGACAGATATT
>CABSBF010000131.1 GCA_902475855.1 uncultured Eubacteriales bacterium | reverse complement strand
CAGCATCGCCCTCATGGGAAGCCGCCACAACGAGGCGGACCGGCTCACGGACTTCCTGCAAGAGGTACGGGAAAGAGCAAAATACCACTACTGGCTGTTCGGCCATTATCACGACAACAAAGCCATTGACGAAAAGCACATCCTGCTGTGGGAGCAGATCGTGCGGATCATCTGAAGCAGGTCAAAGCAGAGGAAAACACGGTGACACCGCCGTGCTTTTCTCTGCTTTGAGCGTTGATCAGGCGCACCGCACCAGAAAGGAGCAAGCCCGTGTTTTCCTCTTGACTTTACGCTAATATTAGCGTATAATAAAAGCATAAAGAGAGGGGAAACCCAAGGAGGAAAGAATCATGAAGGGTACTGAGAAGCAGATCGCGTGGGCCGAAGACCTCAAGGCAAAAGCCATCGCCGCATTGGAGTGGATGAGAGAGAACCCCAGCGACCCCGGCAAGGCAAACATCGAGATGTGGAACAAGGGAATTGACTTCCAGATCAACCGCATCAACTCCGTAGAGTACGCCAGCAAGCTGATCGATGTTCTCCGCTTCGTAAATTTCAACGGCACCCCGGATCAGGTCGGCATGGCCGTGGTTTCCCAGACGAACCGTTATCTGAAATAAGGGAGGAAAGAACGATGGAGAAAAACGAATTGATTCAAAGACTGGAACAGGCCCCCGGAAAAACATTTGTGGAAGACGGCTATTTTTACGGCTACGCACTTATAAAGCGGGTTACCGGGGAAGAAACAACCGCCATCGTCAGAAAGCCTGTCGGTGCCCAATATCGAAAGTACGAAGTGCTCTACTACACACCGGAAATCAAGCTCTAAAGGAGGCCCACGATGCGCAAGAAATACGCAGACTGCCGGCGGGCAGATGGTGACTGCACTATCTGCCCTCTGGTCAACTACGGCCGGGACTGCCACAACCGGCCCATCACCAAGCTGGAATGGTCCCGCCGCATGGCGGGCATGACGCAGGCAGAGTTGGCGGAGGCGTCCGGTGTTAACATCCGCCAGATCCAGCGGGTGGAGCTGGGCGAGGCGGAGACCGGAAACCTCACCGCCAGAAACCTGATCGCCATAGCCGACGCGCTGGGCGTGGACGTCCGGAGCTTGATATGATCCGTCAATGTGTAATCTGCGGCGCAGAATTTGACACGCCGCCGTCCAGCAACAAGCGCACCTGCTCCCCGGCCTGCTCCGCCGCATGGCGCAGCCAACAGCACAAGGGACGGCACAACAAGTGGAGCGCCTCCGCCAAGCGGAACGCCGCTGCGGCAGCGGAAAAAACCGGGAATCTGGCCCACGGCACGAAGGCCGCACTTGCATTACCGGAGGGCCAGAGAGGGCCGCAGAACAGAAACGCTAAGATCTGGCACCTGCGCACGCCGGACGGCGAGCCGGTCGTTGTGACCAATCTGACGGACTGGGCCAGGCAGCACACCGCCGATTTTGGGATGGAGCCGACGGAGGCCAGCGCCGCTGCCATTTCCTCCGGCTTCCGCCAGATCAAGCGATCCATGGAGGGCAAATTCCGCAGGGCAAACGGACAACCATGCACCGTATCGACCTACAAGGGGTGGACGCTGGTGGCATGGGAAGAAAAATAATTTGAGAAATTCGGTTTCACCTATGGTATACTTTAGATACGACCGCCTGACGCTGGACTTCCCGAAGGGGATGCTGAAGGAATTGACCGACCTTGCGACAGAGCGCGGGATCTCCCGCTGGAAAACTGATTTTTGACCTTTTGGAAAAAGGATTGAACAAATGAGAAAGAGCCGTGACATGGCTCTTTCTTTTCTCATCCCGTCCAGTCAGCCTTTTTCTCTCGGACATCGATGAGGGGACCATTACTGGCTGTTCGGCCACTACCACGATAACAAAACCATTGATGAAAAGCACATTCTGCTGTGGGAGCAGATCGTGCGGGTCATCTGAAACAGGTCAAAGCAGAGAAAAACACGGTGACACTGCCGTGCTTTTCTCTGCTTTGAGCATTGAATAGGCGCGCCGCGCCGGAAAGGAGAAAGCCCATGAACATTCGCAAGCCCACAGATTACGCCACCATGTTCACCATACTGGACACGCTTATGGCGGCGCAGCTCCCGCAGATGGAATTGTACCGCGAGATCGGTCGGCTGGTCAGCGGCAGGAGCGAAAAAGGAGCGGCTGTCGCGGCGTCGGAATACCTGCAAGCGGCCTATCCCGCAGCCGATGGCTTTTCTCCCCGCAATGTGCGCCGTATGCGCGCGTTTTACGCAGCCTACGAGAAAACTCCTGAAATCATGCGGCTGGCGATGCACC
>CABSBF010000130.1 GCA_902475855.1 uncultured Eubacteriales bacterium | reverse complement strand
CTCGCGGGAATAGGCCTTTTCCGGCTGCTTCATCATATAGCTGAGCAGCCGCAGTTCGGTCTGGGTCAGCGCCACGATCGTGTCTCCGCAAAAGACGGCGTTTTCCGTGGCAGAGCAGCGCAGGTCCCCGTAGCGCAGCTCATCCTCTGCTGCCGTTGTTTTTCCCCTGTCCATCTCCACGCGGCGCAGCAGCGCTTTGACTTTCATCAGTAATATCGTTGGGCGAAAGGGCTTGGTAAGATAATCGTCGCTGCCCTGACTGATGCCCATGACGTAGTCCAGCTCGCTGTCCTTGGCCGTAAGCAGGATGATGGGAATGTCGGAAAGCGTACGCAGTTCCCTGCACACCGTCAGTCCGTCCGTGCCGGGCATCATGATATCCAGGATCACCAGCTCCGCAGGCTCCTGACGAAACGCCTCCAGCAGCGCGTCACCGCTTTCAAAGGAGCGCACGGTATATCCGTCGCTTGCGAGGAAGCTATGGAGCAGCTCCCGGATGCTCTTTTCATCGTCCGCCAAATAGATGGAATGTCCCATGCGTCCTCCTTGCAAGCAGCGCCAAATGCTGCGCGTGGGCGCAGCATCGGCACGATGTTGATTTTATACTATCAGAATATCTCCTTTCCGTCAAAGGGGGCAGATGCCGCTTTCGCAGCCGGTGTTGCCCCAGATAGAATTGTACAGTTCGCACAGCCGGCTGTCGATCTCCATAAGACGGCTGTAGTCAGCGATCAGTGCATCCTTTTCCGAGTCGGTCAGGAAGCTCAGGCTGCGGATGAAGGCGGCCTCTTCATAGTTTTCGAAGTCATAATCGTCCGGCAGATCGAAGTATGCTTCATCTACCTTGTCCCACAGGTCGGCGTGCTTTTCACAGACGCGGTCATACTCCTGCTCCAGGGTGTCGATCTCGTCCAGCACCTTGGGGTCGGCCTTTTCCAGCGCCTTCTCGTAGAGCGGCATATTGTCGCAGTCGGGCAGCTGAGCGTACAGCGCCTCCATTTGGGCGTCCAGCTCGTTCAGCGCCTTGATGTCCGCCAGAAGCGTTTCCTTCTCCGCTTCGGTCAGGGCATTGGTGCTGCGGATAAACGCCGCTTCGTCAAAGTTTGTGAAGTCGTAGTCGTCGGGCAGGGCGTTGCAGATTTCGTCCAGCTTTTCCCACAGCGCCGCGTTTCTCTGGAAGATGGCGTCGCTCTTCTCTTCCACCGCCTCGATCTGCTCCCAGATGGCGTCCTCGTTCTCGGTTGCGATGGTAGTTGCAGGCTCTGCCGTGTCAGGCGCAGCCGCCAAAGCTGCGGTCGATGCGCCGATGGCTGATACCACCAACGCCAGTGCCAGCGCAAGGCTCCAAATCGTTTTCTTTTTCATAGTATGTTACTCTCCTTTTTTATTGTTTGGTTGTGTATCAACCATGTCTGTAGCATACCAGAGATCATCTTGGATTTCCCCCGCGAAAGTGCGGAAAAAGTGTCACAGATTTGTCACAGCATCCGTGCTGCAGGCAAGAAGGCACCCTCTTTTCCATAGAATGCTCGAAAAGTGGGTTTCATTCAGTTTACACTTGCGGATAAAATCGGTATAATTACATACAAGCCAAAACCGTTATAGACAAAGAAGTCTGTTGAAGCGCATCGGAGGGCGAAACCATGCCAAAACCGAAATGGAATCTGAATATCGTTTACATATCCGAGCGGCTGCAGGAGAGCCTGCGGCCCATCTCCCGCTGCGCCATGACCACGGTGGTCGCCCCCATGGGCTACGGAAAGACCACGGCAGTGAACTGGTATCTGGAGGAGCGCGCCAAGGCGGAAACCCTGAAAATGATCCGCATCAGCGTATACTCCGGCAACCTCGCCATCTTCTGGAAAAGCGTACAGGAGGCGTTTGCCCGGGCCGGGTTTGACGTTCTGCACAACTATCCCTGCCCCACGGACGCCGCAGGCGGCGGACTGCTGGTGGACGATCTCTGCCATGCGCTGGCGGGCGAAGTCTCATGCTGCATTTTCATCGACGATTTTCACCTGCTGATGGACAAGCGCGCCTCGCTGTTCCTCTGTATGCTGGCAAACCGGCTGCCTTCAAATGTGCATCTGATCGTTGCCAGCCGGGACCGTTTCTTGCCCGCCGCGGAGGCGGTGCGGCTGGGGGCAAAAGTCTATCAGATCGGCACGGACCAGCTGCGCCTTAACCACACCGAGCTGGCCGTCTATGCCCACCGCTGCGGCACAGAGCTTTCCGATGCGCAGATCGAAAGCCTCCTCTATTCCAGCGAGGGCTGGTTCTCCGCCGTATATTTGAATCTGCGGACGCTCTCCGAGCGCGGCGTGCTGCCCAGCCGCGATTCTGACATCTACGCCACCTTTACCGCCGCCATGATCGATCCGCTGCCGGAACCGCAGCGGGCGTTTCTGGCGGTCATGGGGCTTGCCGATGAATTTACCGTCGAAATGGCGCAGTATATCACAGGCGATGGGGACGCGGGGCAGATCCTCTCTGCGCTGACGGAGCAGAACGCCTTTGTCACGCGCCTGCCAGACGGCGCGACCTATCGCTTCCACCACATGATGAAGGAGTGTGCCGAGCGCAGCTTTCAGGCGATGCCGGCGGAAACGCAGCAGCGCTATTGGGAGC
>CABSBF010000129.1 GCA_902475855.1 uncultured Eubacteriales bacterium | reverse complement strand
CTGCCCTCCACCATCTGGACGACCGGCGCGTCCGGAAGTCTCAGAAGAAAAAGCGCAGGAAACAGCGCAGGTCCTACCGGGAGGGTACGGCGGCCAACGACCGTCCATCCTCCCGTTTGCAGTTCTCGGACGAGGAACGCGCCGCGCCGGAGCTGCAAAAGGTGATCCGCAAGTCCGATAAGGCGGCGGATAAGCTGGACGCGGCACGGGCCGCCGTCCCCGAAAAGCAGCCCTCTTTCCATCAGCCGGTGAACCCGCTGGCGCGTCCGTTACAGGAGATCGGCCACGCCGCCCATGCGAAGGTGCATGAGGTGGAGCAGGAAAATGTCGGCGTGGAGGCGGGACACCTGACGGAGCGTGGCATGGAAAAGGCTGTCCGCTACGGAAACCGCAAGCTCCAAAACTGGCAGGCGGACCGCAAGCTGAAACCCTGGCGTGAGGTATCCCACGCAGAGCAGGCGACGGTCCAGGCCAACGCGGAGGCGCTGTACCAAAAGGCTTTGCGGGAGAATCCGCAGCTTGCAGCCAGCAATCCTATTTCCCGGATGTGGCAGAAAAAGAAGCTACAAAAACAGTATGCCGCCGCATACCGGGCGGCGCATAGCGCCGGGGACGCGGCGGCAGCGGCGCAGACGGCAGCGAAGGGCGCAAAGAAAAGCGCGGATGCGGCGAAGAAGGCAGGAGAGTTTGTTTACAAACACAAAAAGGCGTTTTTGATTGTTGGCGGGATCGGCCTGCTGCTGGTCATGCTGCTGGGGCTGCTGCAATCCTGTTCCTCCATCTTCGGCGGAGGCGTGTCCAACATTGTCGCGTCCTCCTATCTCTCTGAGGATTCTGACCTGCTGGCGGCAGAGGCCGCCTACTGCGCGATGGAGGATGAATTGCGGGAGTATCTGGACACCTATGAGCAGACCCACGATTATGACGAATACCATTTTGATCTGGACGAGATCAAGCACGATCCCTATGTGCTGTTGTCCATTCTGTCGGCGCTCCATGAGGGTCAGTTTACCATTGACCAGGTACAGGACGATCTTCAAATGCTGTTTGACAAGCAATATATCCTTACCGAGACGGTCACCACGGAGACCCGATATCGCACCGAGACGAGAACAGACAGCGAGGGCAACGAATATGAAGTGGCCGTTCCGTACACGTATTACATCTGCACCGTGGAGCTTGAAAACTTCGATTTGAGCCACGTTCCCGTTTACATCATGGATACCGAAACGCTCTCCATGTACGCCGTGTATATGTCCACGCTGGGGAACCGCTCTGACCTGTTCCCGTCATCCGGGTATGTGGACAAGTACATCACGAACCCGCCGGAGGACTATGAAATCCCTGCGGAATACCTCTCCGATGAACGCTTTGCGGCGCTTATTACGGAGGCGGAAAAATACTTGGGATATCCCTACGTCTGGGGCGGCAGCAGCCCCTCCACCTCGTTTGATTGCAGCGGCTTTGTCAGCTATGTTCTGACCGACAGCGGCCTTTGCAATACCGGGCGGCTGGGCGCCCAGGGCCTATACAATATTTCCACGCGGGTATCCGATCCGCAGCCGGGCGACCTGGTGTTTTTCGTTGGGACCTATGATACCGCAGGCATCTCCCATGTCGGCTTCTATGTGGGACTGGACGAAGCGGGTAACCCCATGTTTCTGCATTGTGGCGACCCGATCCAGTACGCAAGGCTCAATACAAGCTACTGGCAGCAGCACTTTTACGCCTACGGCAGACCGCCGTATGATTGATGGAGGTGAGCATATCAATATTGTTTCCTATGGCGGCGGTGCGAACAGCACCGCCCTTCTTGTTGGGCTGTACCAGCACCGTATCCCCGTTGACCTGCTCCTGTTTGCAGATACGGGCGGCGAGCATCCCCATACCTACGCCTATCTGGATATCATGGAT
The DNA here is from genome assembly GCA_902475855.1 of uncultured Eubacteriales bacterium. Classification (GTDB taxonomy): domain Bacteria; phylum Bacillota; class Clostridia; order Oscillospirales; family Oscillospiraceae; genus JAZOXB01. Next base: position 715 of record CABSBF010000129.1, on the reverse strand, counting down.
CGCTGGCTGAAGGATCACGGTATGCCGGAGATCACACGGGTCTATAAGACCACGAAGGACGGCAGGAGGCTGACCTTGGAGGATGAATGTCTGAAAAGCGGCACGCTGCCCTCTATCGCCTACGGCTTCAAGCGGTGTTCTTTGAAACACAAGATCGGACCGCAGGAAAAGTTTTGCAACAACTATCCTCCATGCCGTAAGGTTTGGAGCAGAGGGAAAAAGGTGGTCAAGTTCATCGGCTATGACGCTGGCGAACACTACCGAAGCGATAAGGTTCTTCTGCGTGATCTGGCAGACCCAAAGTACAGCAAATGGTATCCCCTAATGGAATGGGGCTGGGACCGGGAGGCTTGTATCCGGGCAATCGAGGAGGCGGGCCTGCCGCAGCCGGGAAAGTCCTCCTGTTTTTTCTGCCCCAGTATGCGGGCGGAGGAGATCATCGATCTGCGGGAGCATTACCCGGATTTGTTCCGGCGTGCGCTGGCATTGGAGGATAACGCACGGGCCAATCTGAAAACCGTTCAGGGGCTTGGACGCAACTATTCATGGAGAGAACGATTTGGAAAGGAGTTTATTTGACTATGGCAACTACTGAGAAGATCCGTCGTGATATTGAGAAGGTCCGGGAGAAGATCACGGAGCAGCAGAAACGCCTTCGTGCGCTGGAGGCGCAGCTTGCGGAGGAAGAAAATCTGGAGATCGTCCGCATGGTAAA
>CABSBF010000128.1 GCA_902475855.1 uncultured Eubacteriales bacterium | reverse complement strand
GAATGTCGATGTTGTCCTCGATGTCCTCCTTGGCGCTGCCGCCGTGGTACATCCAGCCTCTCATGCTCTTTTTCGTCAGGTTGGCTCCGTAGCTGCCGTACCCGCTTTTGATCACGCTCAGTGCGACCCTCGCCGCCGCCCGCTTCGCCGCGTGGACGGGAGCCATGGTCATGATCGCCCGGTCAAGGATATTCGGTTTCTTCATGTGCCCCCTCCTCATACGTCGCAGGCCACGGCACGATAGGCGCGGTTTCGTCCGCCGTGCTTATGTCTCTTGCCCAAGCCGCTCGCCTCCTCCTTTTCCATGCAAATAGATAAAAAAATAAATGCGGGAAAACTCTTTTCGAGTTCTCTCGCATTTATTCTAATTATTCAGCCATAAAGGTGAACACAGCGAAAGTGAAAAGTTTCATGACACCTCGACAACTGAATAGCAACGCAATATTCTGCGCTGCTGAAGACAATAAAAACACCCGAGGCTGGTTATCTTAACCTGCCTCGAGTGTTTCTCATTTCCCGTATTTCTCTTTTAGGCTCTGGTGTCCCTGTTGGTCACGGCGGCGCAGATCAGCAGCCGAAAAGATCTTCCACTGGGGGTCTTCATCGTTCAGGTTCAGATGCGCATAAGATTCCGGATAATACCGCTCCGGGTCAAAAGTAAAGTCCTTTGCAACAAGCCGCTGCCACATGCTCGGCTCATCGGGCAGGTCAATCTTGTCCACCTCGTAACTTGTCAGCTCGTGGGTGATATCGATCTTTCGCAGGAATTCCTCTGCGGTCAATTTCCCCTGAACATATTCCTCCCGTGCCAGCCGAGCGTTCTCGCTCCACTGGTCGTACTGCTCGTAGTCCATGTGCATCAGGTTGGAACGGTCAGAAGGTGCCGCGTCGATCCAGCGCAGCAGGCGGGAATACATTCTGTCCCGCAGTTTTTTACAAACCAGAAGTGCCTCATCCTCTGAAGTCTTGTCCAGCCTTGCCAGATTTGCGCCACGCTGTTTGCAGCTCTGTCCATCGGTCACCCGGTCACAGTACCGGGTGGCCTTTTTCGTTTTCGGGATGAAATAGCCCCAGCAGTAGTCACATCGGCAGACCCTCTGGTTGTCCTGCTCGAAGTAGAGCGCCAGCACCAGCATCCGCAGCTCCATCAGACTGCGAAGCTGGAACGACCGTGGTTTTTCCAACTGCGGCAGCTTCGCCGGATCGCAGATCCGCGCGATGTCGGCGTAAGCCGCCCGCAGCTTTTCATACTGCTCCGCCGGTGTCGATCCAGCCGTGCCGTCAAAGGTGACCTCCATGATATTCAGAAGGTAGTTCTGTACACGGAGGGGTTCTTCCATCACCCGCAGGATCTCCTGTCCAGCAGCCAGCAGAAACATCGCCGTGCCGTCATCCTCTACCTGCAAAGTCCGGTGCAGAATGTCCGTCACAACAAATTCGCTCACAGGATCGATCTCACACAGATCCGGTGTCAGCAAAATGGCCTCCGCGGCAAAGTCCTCTAAGTCGCTCACAGGAATATCGATCCGCTCCTCAAACAGAGGATGCTCGTTCCGCAGCCACCGCACCACTTTGCGGTAGCCGGCATAGTCCAGTTCAGAAAAGGCGATCAAGGTCTCCGCGGGAGTCAGTGCAGGCATCCGCGTGATCGACCTGTCATCACAAAGCAGGGTGGAATAACGTCCATCGCCCACCTCCATCAAGTACAATTCCGAAGCCATGCCGATACCTCCTCAAAGATCACTTCCTGATGTAAGCCGCCTTGAAATTATTCTAACATAAAGGTGAACACAGCGAAAGTGAAAAGTTTCATGACACCTCGACAACTGAATACCCGCAGCCGGAGTGCATACACCGTGAGGGAAGCAGCGCCAAGATCCGCAAAGGGGAGCGTGCCGACACGGGACAACGCCGCAGAAAGTCTGGGGCAGGAAGGTGTACGGTGTGCGGCCAATCAAAATCAAAACAAAAAAGAAAGGAAAATCAAAAATGAAATCATCTGTCTACAAAAGCTACGATGAACTGCCGCTGTTCCTCAACTCAGATCTTGTTGCAAAAACACTCGGTATCGCTCCGTCCAGTGCATATGAACTCATGCACGAAAAAGATTTTCCCACTCTGCACATCAACTGTCGCATGGTGGTTCCGAAAGAAAAGTTCATCCAGTGGGTGGAGGAGCACACGAAGGGCGGTGAGCGCGCATGAGAAAAACAAAACCTCCCGTTGGCTGGGAGCATGTGAAAAACTGCTTCCCCGTCCCCAACGAGCTTCTCGATTTCGATTTGCCCGGTGGATCAATCGCTGTCTACATCTTCCTGCTGCGTCATGCAGACCGAAGGACTGGCCAGTGTCATCCAAGTACTGCGACTATGGCTAAAAATCTTCACTACTGCCGAAACACCGTCGCAAGCTATGTCCGACTGCTGGAGGAACGCGGGCTCATCGTCACGGAGCATACTAAAATCATCACAAAGAACGGCATTAAGAAAAACGGCAGCCTGCTCTACACGATAATTCCCTTACAGGAAGTCATGGAACAGCACTACGAACAGCAGTTCAATGCATTAGAGCGTACAGCAGAGCGGCGGAAGGTGCAGGCAAAGCTGGCAGAGCAGCTCGGTGCATAAAAACGAAGTGTGCTTTTCTCTGCACTCTGTAATCACGGTCGACCAAAACCGTGGAGTTCCTCAGTGCAGAGAAGCAGCAATGGGATCACGCAGCCCAGCGGGGCCGCGACGCCTCGG
>CABSBF010000127.1 GCA_902475855.1 uncultured Eubacteriales bacterium | reverse complement strand
GCATTTGCCAAGGAGTGTGACGACCTGCTGCTGATCAATGAAGACCAGATCGTCCGATTATAAACCGCGAATAGATTCCACCGTACACTCCACCATTCCAATCTCGTCATCCTCAGCCAGATCGTAGGCGGGCGGCTGCTCGCTGCGGTCTGGCAGTTTTTCTTTGTTTGCCGGTTTGGGGATGTTTGACGGTTCTTTTTGTGCTGGGGCTTGAGGCTGCTTTTGCGGCGCTGTCTCGGCTTCGTTTCTCCGCCATTCCGGGATGTAGTCAATGACACGGCAGGTGGTGAGACCGGCGTAGTCCGGCAGCTCCTCCGGCGTCATTTTGTAGAGGAGCGCGGGCTTGTGGCCCTTGAACAGCGCCAGACACTTCCGGTTCTCCAAGCGCAGGACTTCATCGGGGTTCATCAGGTCGCGCTGCGTGTTGCTTCGCGTCTGCGAGTACGGTCGTGTGGACGAATACACCGGCGAAAACAGCGGCATCATCGGCATCTGGTTATTGAGGACCGAGATCGTCACCTTGCCGCATTTCTCAGAAATGTACTTTGCCGACGTCAGATCGTTGCAGCCCATGTAGAGCGTCTGGTCAAACGTTGCAAGCTGATTCTCCCATTCCTTGCCCGGATATTTTTCCTGCCATTGAGAAAGGCTCTGCACGACGATCTGCGCGGACATATTAAAGCCGCGGATGCTGTTCAGGCTGTCCGCCACGCCGTCCAGATAGCCGATGTTGCAGTATTCATCCAGACAGAAATTCGTCAGCACCGGCAGCCGACCACCCGCGCATTGCAAACGCGCGAAGTTTGAAAGCTGCGGCAGAGCCAGCGAGAAGAACAGCGACGATAAAAAGCGGTACGCGCTGTCCTGTGCGGAGATGATGACAAAATACACACAGGGCCGCTTGCCGGGCAGCAGAAGGTCTACATCATGGTTGCGCGTGATCTTATCCACCAAGCGGCTTTGAAAGACCGCCAGACGGTTGCCAAGCCCAATGACGATGTTGCCCCAGAGATTTTCCTTTGCCTTGAGGAACAGACCGTGCGGGTATTTGGCCGGATGCTCTGGCGGGAGAGCAGCTAGCCTGCGGTTGATCTCCTCAATGCTCTCCGTCGCGATCATGCGGTACACATCGCCGAGTCCGCGCTGTTCAATGGGGAGCAAATTCCCGTTTGCATCGCGCAGGTTGACGACGTAGTGGATGAGCGCCATCAGGAGGTTCAGCTCTGCCCGGCTCCAGAAGTCGTTGGCTTCTTTCGGTCCCGATGTGTTCTGCACGATCGTGTTCGCTACCGTCTGCACGAGCTGCGGCTGTGTGTCAAGGCCATACAGACAGTTCCAACCGTCCGAATGTTCCATGTCCAGAAAGTTTACCGCTTTCACATAAAAGCCGTGCTGTCGGAAATACGGAGAAAGACGTTCAAAAAGCTCACCCTTGGCATCCGTGATGAACGCGGACTCACCGCGTTTTGCGCAGCCCATGAGGAACGGGATAATAAAGCCTCTGGACTTGCCGCTGCCCGGCGCGCCGATGCAGAGCAGATTGTTGTTGTCTCCTGCAACCATCTGATGTGCGGCATAGAGCGCATAAGCGTCCGGGTCGTCCGGATGCTTTTTGACTTTGCCGAGGATCATACCCTCTGTCTTGCCCGCGGGCGATAACTCCAGAAATTCACGCATTTCTTTCTCTGTCAGGAAACCGGACGTGCCATGCGTGCCGTCCGGGAGAATGTCAAACCCGCGCGGGTCATGCGTGTATTTGTAGCCGGAGAACCAGATATAGCCCTTCTTTGTGATGAGGCAGATGATCAGCACGATCACCAGCGTTGTTACGATGCCAAAGCCTGTGAATACCGCGCCCCAGTTTTTGAACGGGTTCAGCACCCAGATGATTTGGATTTCTTCGCCCGTTTGATGAAAGGTCGATGCAATTCCGAGCCGCAGCGAATTGAGAAACATCCCATAAAAATACCAGCCGACGATGACAGCTGGCACGCGCGTAGGCAATTTGGCTTTGTTTCGGGCAAACCAGCTTTTGAATCTTGCGTCCAGTTTGTCCTCCAGCTTTTCAAGGAGCTTTGAGAGGCGGAACATCCAGAACACTTCCTTCCGATGTGTAAAATGGCAGGTCAGGCGGCGCGTATGGCGCAGTAGTTCCAAGCAGCTCCCGCAGCGCCGCGTCCGTGATCGTAAAGACACGTGCCTTTCCGGTTTCGCGGTAGCGGCGGTTCAGAACGGTTTCCACCTGTTCGGGCAGCGCTGCCAGCGCAATTTGAGAAAGTCCATCCGAACGGGCCATTTCCACCGCCGCGTCGATGCGCCGAAGATCCATATCCGCCGCCATGACGAATGGGACGCCCTGATACAGAGCATCGTACATCGGCCGGCCAGCGGGCGGTGGAGCGTAATGCGACTTCAGGATGATTCTCGCCAGAAGTTCACGGTAATTTGGAACACCCATGATGCGGAGCTGCAAGCAGCCCGTGTCATTGCATGGCAACAGAAACAGCGGCAGCTTCAGACAGTCGTAGACTTCACGATAGGATTGCAGGCGTGTGTTGTGGTCATCCTGTACACCATCCAGTTCGGCAAGGATCTCCTCGTAGCTGGACGCGGCAAAAATCATGGCGCGCTGCTTTGTAGAAATCGCCGCCGTGTGATTTTGAAAGGCTGTCAATTCATCCGTCAACGCGACGCAGCCGATACCGGGGCTGACCCAGTGGATCGCGCACATGAGATCGCCGGTGTGGAGCAGAGCCGCCACGCGGGTACTGCCCCACGGATTGGAGCCGCGATTGCGGGCGATCATGG
>CABSBF010000126.1 GCA_902475855.1 uncultured Eubacteriales bacterium | reverse complement strand
CGGAACACGCGGTCAAGAACGAAGGCGATACGGGACATATAGCCGCAGGCTTCAAGGAAGGCCAGCATCAGGAACAGCACGAGCATCTGGGGAACAAAACCCAGAACCGCGCCGACACCGGCAACGATGCCGTCAAGGATCAGACCGCTGAGCCAATCGGCTGCATTGCACTTTTCCAGGAGGTTGCCGACCAGAACGGGAACGCCGGGGACCCAGATACCGTAGTCTGCGGGATCCGGCTCATCAAAGCCGTTCTTCTCAAAGAAGGCGATCGCATCCAGATAGGTCATGCCAATGGTGGAATCCTCATCCGCGCCAGCCGGAATGGTGTCATAGTAGGCGGTCATTTCATTTACGGCCAGCGTTTCTTCGTCCTCCACTTCGACGGTGGCGGACTTTTCGACCGCGGGAATTTCCTTCATCGCTGCAAGCGCGGCGGCGGCATCGAAGTCCTCCGCTTCCACGTCCAGCTCCGGATAGAACGCCTGAGCCGCATACATTGCATTGCCGTAGTCCTCGCTCAGTTCGCTGTAGCCTCCGTCGATGCCGAACAGATGCCAGCCGTCGCCGAACAGCCCGTCGTTTGCCCAGTCGGTCGCCGGCGCGCCGACGGCAACCATGGCGACCCAGTAGACAAGGAACATGACGGCTGCGAAGATCGGCAGACCCAGCCAGCGGTTGGTGACTACACGGTCGATCTTATCGGAAGCCGTCAGCTTACCGACGTTCTTTTTCCTGTAGCAGGCTTTGATAATGGAGCCGATGTAGATGTAGCGCTCGTTGGTGATGATGGACTCCGCATCGTCGTCCATTTCTTCCTCGGCAGCCTTGATGTCCTTTTCAATGTGAGCCATCGTCGCCGGGTCGATCTTCAGGGCGTCGAGAACCTTGTCATCGCGCTCAAAGATCTTGATGGCGTACCATCGCTGTTGCTCCTCCGGCAGATTATGTACGGCAGCCTCTTCAATGTGCGCGATGGCGTGCTCCACGCAGCCGGAGAAGGTATGCTGCGGAACGGTCTTAGCGTTTTTGGCGGCGTCGATGGCGGCCTCGGCGGCTTCCATGACGCCCGTGCCCTTCAGAGCGGAGATCTCAACGATTTTGCAGCCGAGCTGGTGCGACAGCTCCGCAGTGTCGATCTTATCACCGTTCTTTTTGACGATGTCCATCATGTTGATGGCGACGACGACGGGAATGCCAAGCTCGGTGAGCTGGGTGGTCAGGTAGAGGTTGCGCTCCAGGTTGGTACCGTCGATGATGTTCAGAATGGCATCCGGACGCTCGGCGATCAGATAGTTTCTGGCGACGACCTCCTCCAGCGTGTAGGGCGACAGGGAATAGATACCGGGAAGGTCGGTGATGATCACACCGTCATGCTTTTTGAGCTTGCCTTCCTTTTTTTCGACCGTAACGCCCGGCCAGTTGCCGACGAACTGGTTGGAGCCGGTCAGCGCATTGAACAGCGTGGTTTTGCCGCTGTTCGGGTTGCCTGCAAGGGCAATTCGCAGATCCATAATAACAATCCTCTCTTTCAAACGATTAGCGTCAGCTAACCGATGGACTTAAAAATACGGGAGCCTTCTCCCGGACGCCGGCTACTCAACCTCGATCATTTCCGCGTCTGCTTTGCGGATGGATAGCTCATAGCCGCGGACGGTTACCTCCACGGGATCGCCCAGGGGCGCGACCTTACGGATGTAGACCTCCGTACCCTTGGTCAGACCCATGTCCATGATGCGGCGCTTCACGGCGCCCTCGCCATGGAGCTTCACAACCTTCATGGTCTGTCCGATCTTCGCTTCTCTGAGAGTTTTCATTTCCTGTTCCTCCTTTTCCCAATTTCCGATATTTCAGGCGCAGCAGCGCTGTCATACCATGATTTTGCGGGCCATTTCCTCACTGATGGCGACTCTTGTGTCCTTGACGTTGACGATCACGTTTCCGCCCAGTGAGTTGATCACCGTTACCTCACCGCCGACGACGAAGCCGAGATCCTCCAGATGTTTTTTGGTCTCCTGCGTTCCGCCGACCCGCTTAATGATGGCTTCTTCACCCAATTCCGCCAGACTCAACGGCAGCATATGCATCCCTCGTTTCTCTGCGGATTAGCTTGTGCTAACCAATCGGCAGCAATATTGGTTAGCTTCGACTAACCAATACACAGGATACACAAGAATGGCATTTTTGTCAAGGGAAAAGTAGGAATAAACAGCGATTTCAGGCATTTTCGGCAGACTTGACAAATGATTAGCGACAGCTAACCAAAAAGCTTGGAGAATTTGGATAAAATGTGGAAAGAAGAGAGCCCGGGATGAAAAACAATCCTGCAAAAATAATGGCAATGGATGGAAAATGCAGCTTTTCCTGCAAAAAACGGGTGCTTGCATTCAAACGGCTTCTGTGATAAGATAATAAAAAATGAAGGGGGGTGCGGCTGTGCAGTTACAGGAATCCGGCGAAATGTATCTTGAAACGATCTACATTCTGTCCATGCGCAGCGGCGCGGTGCGCTCTCTGGACGTGGCAGAGTATATGAATTTCAGCAAACCAAGCGTCAGCCGTGCAGTCGGCCTTTTGAAAAGCGGCGGCTATCTCCGGATGGATAAGGATGGATTCCTTACTCTGACCGATTCCGGCAGAGAAATTGCGGCGAAGATTTACGAGCGGCACACACTTTTGACCTCCTTTCTGATGCGCCTCGGCGTAGATGAGAAGGTCGCGGCAGAGGATGCCTGCAAGATGGAGCATGTCATCAGCGACGAGTCCTTTGCGGCGATCAAGCGCCATGTGCATCGCGCAGCGGAATAAGAAACCCGGTG
>CABSBF010000125.1 GCA_902475855.1 uncultured Eubacteriales bacterium | reverse complement strand
AGCACGCCGGTTTTCACCGCCGGCCGGTGGTTGTAGGGCAGGGTGAACAGATCCGTCAGGCTGCCGCAGGAGCCGGCCTTCGGATCGGACGCGCCGAACACCACGCGCGCGATGCGCGCATTGATGATGGCCCCGGCGCACATGGGGCAGGGCTCCAGCGTGACATAGAGCGTGCAGCGCCACAGCCGCCAGCCGCCCAGCGTGCGGCAGGCCTCGTCTATTGCCTCCAGCTCCGCATGGCTGAGGGCGTTTTTTGCGCGTTCGCGGCGGTTTCTGCCGCGCCCGACGATGCGCTCACCGTCGGTCACGACGCAGCCCACCGGCACCTCGCCCTCGGCGGCCGCCTCACGCGCCAGCGCGATCGCCTCGCGCATGAATTCTTCGTCTGTCATTTCCATCACCCCGTTTATCATATCCGAACTTCCCCGCCGCGTCAAGAGGGCGCGGACCGCCGGAGGTTCTCCGTTAGAATCACCAAAAACAATGCCTGAACTTTGTATACAATTCCGAATTGCGGGATGCCCCCCAAAAATGATATGATATAGACTACCAAGGTAGGGGCGCCTACTCCACAAAATAGACGATAACCCGCCGGAAAAGGAGGATAAACACATCCGCAAGGCTTGCGGTGCGGCAGTGTGGAGACCTGTCGTAATGCGTCGCGCATCCGCGGGCGCGAGGGACGGACCAGCGGAGGCTTCCGTTCCATAGCCGGTTGCATGGCTAGTGTAACACTGAAAGACATCAAGAAAATCTACCCCAACACCGAGACCAAGAAGAAAAAGCGTAAGAAGGACGAACCGGAAGAGAAGAAGGTCAACCTACAGATCACCGACGAAGGCGTCGTCGCCGTTCAGAAGTTCTCTCTGGACATCAAGGACCGCGAATTCATCGTTCTGGTCGGCCCCTCCGGCTGCGGCAAGTCCACCACCCTGCGCATGATTGCCGGTTTGGAAGAGATCACCGAGGGCGAGCTGTACATCGGCGACCGTCTGGTCAATGACGTTGCTCCCAAGGATCGCGACATCGCGATGGTGTTCCAGAACTACGCGCTGTACCCCCATATGACCGTGTTTGAAAATATGGCCTTCTCGCTGAAGCTGAAGAAGGTCCCCAAGAAGGAGATCGAGCAGAAAGTCCGCGAGGCTGCGGAGATCCTCGGCATCACCGAGTACCTCGACCGCAAGCCGAAGGCACTGTCCGGCGGCCAGCGCCAGCGTGTCGCCATCGGCCGCGCCATCGTGCGCAGCCCGCAGGTTCTGCTGATGGACGAGCCGCTGTCCAACCTGGACGCCAAGCTGCGCAACCAGATGCGCGCGGAGCTCATCAAGCTGCGCTCCAACATCGACACCACCTTCATCTATGTTACCCATGACCAGACCGAGGCCATGACGCTGGGCGACCGCATCGTTATCATGCGCGACGGCTTCATCCAGCAGATCGGCACGCCGCAGGAGGTCTTCAACCATCCGACGAACCTCTTCGTCGCAGGCTTCATCGGCACGCCGCAGATGAACTTCTTCCACAACGCCAAGCTCGTCAAGAAGGACGGCCAGTACGCCGTTGACCTGCTCGGCCGCCACATCGTCCTCGATGCGCAGCGCCAGAAGCTGCTCAGCGACCGCGGCGAGAAGGATCGTGAGGTCATCGTCGGCATCCGTCCGGTGCATCTGACCGTTGCGGAGCAGGGCCTGCCTGCAACCATCGACGTTTCCGAGATGATGGGCAGCGAGATGCACCTGCACCTGACCGTCGAAGGCCAGGATGTCATTGCGATCATCCCGACCGCCGGCCTGAACCTGGACACCGTCCGCAGCGGCAGCCAGACGCACTTCGATTTCGACCCCAGCCTCATGCACCTGTTCGATCCGGAAACGGAGAAGAACCTGTTCTGAGCGAATTTCAAATCGTGATAACAGAAGCGACCGGCAAACGCCGGTCGCTTCTTGCTATGCAATATGCGAAATGCGGAAACCTGCGGGGCTCAGTTTTCTCCGTGCTTTTTCTTTCTGGCGAAGTAATTTTTTATAAAATTTATTCTTTCGGCAAAAATGACCTGCAACATGGAGCTATGAAGTATAAAAATCAGAAAATCTGCCGCGGAACTTTTTCGGGCCGTTATTCTTCGCGCTGCCCGGCTTTGTAAATTCCCCAATCAGAAAACATCTCAGGAATGCCGCAGAAAGCTTTTCGGGAAATGGCACATGGCATCCGGCTCTGAGCAGCAGCATCGTTTTCCGCCTCCGTATCGTATTCTGATTGTGCTTTCACAGATTTTTGTATCATCCCTGGCCAAACAAACGAGAGAGGAAGGTCTTTTTCTTTATTCCTGCCAGCTTTCTTATTGCATCGCCTTGTGAATAGCCTCTTGTTTCAGCTTCACTTATCATCTTTTCGGCTCTTGCGGGGTCGCCTAATTTGGCGATTGCAACCGCATAGTTTGCTTGTGCAATCCAATAATCAAATTCGCTCTTATTGATCAGCGGCAAGCCTTTATCATAGCATTGCTTCGCATTTTCATATTCGCACCTCAGCAGATAGATCGCGCCCATATTTGTATATGCCGTACCCTCATAAGGATTGAGCTCTATTGCTTTGTTATAAAACTCTATGGCCTTGTCCTGATTATTTAAAACTCTACAGCATCTTCCGAGATGAACCATAATTATGGAGTTGTTCTCATCGGAAGCAAGCGCTTCAACCAGAACACGAAGCTCTTTCGTATATTGCCTGCTTTCGTGAAGTTCGTTTGCTTCTTCCAATAATGCGACCACCCTTGCTTCGGTTAAAACGGAATTCTCTTCTCTGCCTTGACTATCTATAAGATATCTGCTTCCGCAAAATTCACAGATATACATATTTCCGCTCTTTTTGAG
>CABSBF010000124.1 GCA_902475855.1 uncultured Eubacteriales bacterium | reverse complement strand
CTGCCTTGGTACGCTCGGCCGCTTTGCTGCGGCGTCCTGGCGTTACTTCTCCGGCATGTATCATCTCCGGTGATGGGTATTCAGTTGTCGAGGTGCAGAGACGACCGAATTTTTCTCTTGACTTTATCGCCCATACAGGTTAGACTTATTTTTGAAATAAAGAATATTCGGTCTATGTACTTAGACTAACAGAAATGAAAAAATCTGTCAAGACTGATAAATGAACAGATTGTAAATAAGTCTAAAGCAGGAGAGTGAAAATGATCTCTTTTCAATTCGAAACCTACATTGCGGATGGTGCGGAGCATTATAGCTATGGCGCGGACTACGGAAAGGGCATGGTGCAGACATCGAAGACCGTGTCGTTTCCCGAGAGCTTGCTGTCACTCGTTGACATGAACATCGACGAGATCGAGCCGGCGATCCGGCAGCTCAACGAGGTACTCTGGCAGCTTACGACAACACGGGAGAAACAGTATGTCGAGGAAGTAAACGCACTGTTGGATGAGCTCGAACTGCGGCACATCTATTTTCAGCAGCTTGCGCTGGACTGGAGGTATCGGCTGTCACGGGCGGTGATCTTCGAACAGTACACGGAGGATATGCTGCCACGCAAATATCTCTATGCGTTACCGGACACCTTGCGACGGATGCAGGGACAGATCGTGGAGCTGTTTGAAAATGTGCTGGATGCGGACAACAGCGACGAGCCGACCTCGAAGCGAATGGTCGACTATTATCAGCGCAGCGGCGAGACGGCATTTCGATTCTATCCGCAGCCGATTGGGTTTGAGTTGATCGGTGAAGTGTTTACCGAGGTTCTGACGCCAAATAACATCTACGATATCCTCGACTTCCAGCTCCGCGCCTGTGTGAAGCAGGAAATTAAGATGCGTCGCTGCAAAAACTGCGGCAGGTACTTTGCGGTGATGCGGCATGGCGCGACGGAGTACTGCGGTCGCGTGGCCGACGAGCGCGGGCGCACTTGTCGGGAGGTCGGGGCCATCAATACATGGACGCGCAGCAAGCGGGACGATGAGGTATTCAAGGTCTACCGCCGAGAGTACAAAAAGCGCTTTGCGTGGATCAAGGCCGGACGGATCACCGACCAGCAGTTTTACGATTGGAGTGAGCGGGCCAGAGCGGAGAAGGATAAATGTGAGCAGGGGCTGATCTCTCAGAAGGAACTGGAGGTCTGGCTGAAGGAATCCAAATGAAAAACCGTGTGCTGACCTTGCGGTCCGCACACGGTTTTCTTTGTCTATAGCGAGGCAGATTTTAACCCGCCCCATGTAGGGTCTGAATGCTATTTTTCTTTATTTCCCGCATCTTCCAGCAGATTCGTAACTACTTCGCTGAGCTGCGCGGCGTTCTTGGAAGTGATGACGGGAACGCCGGTCTGCGTCTCAATGGCCTTCCGTGCATCGCCAGCCACCTTGCCACCGGCACGAGCCACGTCGATGTTCTCCGAAAGGGTCGCCGGTGCTTTCTGCTTGGAAATTTCCGTGGTGGTGGCCTCCGCCAGCATATTCAGCACCAGCTCCAGCGTGGTCATGTTATCACGAAGGTTTTCCTTTTTCAATCCCTTCAGATTTTTGTACTGCCGGGTGGACATCCCCGACCATGCACGGGAGATCTCATCGGTGAGGATGGCGTATTCCACGCCCTTCTGCACGCCGCGGGCGTCCCACTCGTCTGTCAGTTCCTTACGGACCTGAATGGCTTGCAGCCGCTGGTTGATCCACTCGCGGGTATAGCCCTTTTTGAGATAGGTTTCCAACGCTCGCTCGATGGTCAGCTCCGGGTCGATGGTTTCTTCAATGTGCTCCCGTCCCACCTGTGCCAGCCAGTGTTTGAACGGCTCCGCCTTGGGTGACGGGATGGACTGGATGATACGGAGAAGTTGTTCGGTATCGGCCACATCGGTCAGGCGTTTTTTACCATCATGAGCCGTCATTTTCAAACCGTGACAATTTGTCACGGTTTCATTGCCTTCGGCCTTCAACCGTTGTTTAAGTTTGCGCCAATACGCCGTGGGATCAACGCTGTCCGTCAGTACGCCAACCACATCGACAATGGAGAAGTACCATTCTTCCTTTTCTTCATCCCACGCCGTGCGGATACGTTGGTTTTCAAAAAGCTGGATTTTAAGAGACATCCTATCACCCCAATTCCCAAATTCACCCAGGATCAAGTCAATGTGCCGTTGTCCTCCACCTTTTCCGCTTCAGACAGCTCTTCCCAATCCTCACGATTTCCGCATCTGCGAAGGTAGTCGCGGCCGCCATCCACGGCGCAGGAGCCGCAGCCGCAAAACTTAAAATCATGGATGGTTTTACTCTCGATGACATCTCCGCATTTCTTGCATCTGATTGCATTCTTGATAATTCTCGGCATAGTCATTCCCTCTTTAGCGCATTTCTGATTTTCTCTTTTTCCCCGCTGCCGTCTGTACGGAGGCGCAGCAGCGGGACGGCGCACTTATCCAGAATGGAGTTCTTTTTCGCGTCCCGCGCCGCCTGCTTGCTCCCGGATTTATGAGATCCGCCGTCCGCTTTAATCGTCAGCACGCACTTTGCTGATTAGGTCGCAAGTTAGTTTTAAGTTGGTCGCAAGTGGAACGCAAAACAATTCAAAATTTCGAGCAGATCATTTGATGATAGGCATCTCCCATTCAACCAATCTTTTAGGTTTGAGTGTATATTATAGCACACTGAATGGACTGTGCCAACATCGTCTTTGATACCTCCACAAAACGCCTTTCAAAATCTTATATTAGGGACTACTAAAATCAAATTACATTAGTTTGCCAGCAATAATCCATTTAATTATAATAGGTCATTTAATAGATTCATACACTTGACCTTTTGCTGAAGGTTTGCGCTTCCGTATACATTCAGGGTAAAAGATACGTTCTTATGTCCGAGGATT
>CABSBF010000123.1 GCA_902475855.1 uncultured Eubacteriales bacterium | reverse complement strand
TCCTCGGTGACGGATACCGTGACCTGGCTGCCTGCCAGAGCGGAAAGCAGATCAGAAACATCCCCGGCCGTTTCCTGTTCAGCCACGGGCTCCGTGGTTTCCTCACCGCCGCTGGCAAAGGCGGTGACAGAAAAAGCGGCAGTGCTGAGCACCACCGCCAAAAGAGCCGATACCATTTTTGTCATAAAGTTATGCTTCATCCTCGTATCCCTCCGTTTCCTCATTCTCGGTGTTGCCCTCCTGCAGCATACCTTCCGGCAGGGAGATCATACCGCTGGCATAGGCTTTCAGGAAGGCGGTCAGTTCCTTGTTGTCCATCTTCACGGCTTTCACCATGCGGACGATTTCCAGATTTTCTTCCTCCGCAAGCTGCGCCTCCAGCGCACGAAGGCGTTTCTGCTGCTCCGCGATCTTTTCTTTGGTTTTCGCAATGTCATTGCGGATCTTCTGTGTCGTTGCCATAAATCAAATTACCTCCATATCGTTTTTTAGTTGTAGGGCGGTCGCCCGAAAGCGTAAAAGTGGGATTGCCAGTAGCTTGTGTTGATATCTGCATACTGGATGGGGTCGCCGCAGTGCAGCATTTTTCCGCCGCCCACATAGATACCCACATGGGAAACGCCCGGTGTATCGTAAGTGCCGACGAAAAAGATCAAGTCGCCGGGTCTTGCGTTGGCAGAGGATACCGGGGTGGAAATATTGTAGAGCCCCTGGGCTCCCAGCCTGCCCGTATTGCAGACGCCGCTTTGCGTCAGCACCCAGGACACGAAGCCGGAGCAATCAAAAGAAGTGTTCGGATTGCTGCCGCCCCAGACATAGGGATAGCCGATGTACTTCTCCGCCTCGGTAATGAGCGCTGCAAAGGTTTCATCTTCCAGTGCGGAAGGCGGAATATCATAGGTGGTGGGCGGTTTGGTGTACTTGTCTACATAGCCGGAGCCGGGGAACAAATCTTCCCGGTTTCCCAGCGTTGCCATATAGACCGCATACAGGGAAAGTGTTTCCTCGTCCATGATGTAGACCGGCACATGGGAAAGATCGAAGTTTTCCAGCTTCACCTTGCAGATATAGTAGTTATACGGTACTTCCACGTCATAGTCATTTCCCTCGCTGTCTGTCCGTGTCTCCGTCCGATAGCGCACCTCCACTTCCACGGTCTGCGTCAGGATGTACTGCTTTTCAAAGAGCATTTGCAGCTCCGCCTGAACCTCGTCGATGGTGAACACCCCTTCATGGAACGCCGTGAGAATGGAGATCAGCACATAAGGGTCATGTTCGATCTCGTCCAGGTCAAAACGATATTCGTCATATCCGGGGTGCAGAGCCTCATAGTGGTCCAGCTCATATTGAAGCTCCTGCTCCAGTTCGCAGTAGGCCGCCTCCGCAGCCAGCATATCCGCATCCTCGGAGAGATAAGAGGAAGTGAATACACCGCCCACGCCGGAGCCCGCCATCATGGAACAGGAAGATACCCCGCCAAACAGCAGAGCAACACAGGCGCCAATGCCGATCACCAACAGCACCGCCCGGCTATGGTGCTTGATGTAGAGGAAAGTTTCCTTGAAGGCGTCCTTTGCTTTCTGTGCCGCACTTTTCGCCGTGGCCGCTGTGTTCTTTGCGGTTTTCTCTGCCTGTCGCAGCTCCTTTGCATAGTTCCGCTTGATCCGCTGTTTCTGCAGAAAGCGGGATACCGGGTTAGAAGCCGCCAATGCAGGATCATCATGCAGTGCCTTTTGGTAAAGGTAGTCGGCGTTTGCCTTAAAAGAAGCCTGCTCTGCCTTCGCCGCGTCACGCCAGGGCTTTGTGCGGTGATGGTGGACGGCGGCACGGACTTTGCCTTTTCCGTAGGCAAGCCCGCGTTCCGTCAGCACCTCGCCCTTGTGTCCAGCCTCAACACCCACATTTTCCTGTTCCACCTCATGCACCTTCGCATGGGCGGCGTGGACGATCTCATGGATCGGTCGGGAAAGCGGATTGTGCCGCAGGCGTCCGTTGGGGCGTTTCTCCACTTCTTCAAAGTGAAGCTGCGTTTTGCCTTTTCCGGCTGTCTCGTCAAAAACACGCTCGGTACGGAGAACTTTCTTTGTGGGGATAGCGGCCTTTGCCGTGTCCAGCCTATCCGCCGCACGGTCGGAACGGTCGATGTACTTTCCAAGTGCGGGATCGGCACGTTCTTCCTCGGTAAATTGCAGGCGGGAGGACGGGCGCTGCCTTGCGGCAGAACCATCCCGCACCGCCTGGGTGTCAGCCTTTTCCGCCTTTCGTGCGCTTTTCTTCTCATGGTGTTCCGCCGCACGCAGGGCAAGGTCAGCCGCAGCGCCAGCGGATTCTTCCGAAGAAGCGGACAGTTCCGTTTCCGGCTCCCGGCTGCTGATATGTTCCACCTCGCCCGTGGCAAGGTTTTCCGATACCGCACCGTCACGGGTCATTTTCTGCGTGATCTTATCGGTTGCTTTCAGTTCCCTCATAGGCAGTCACCTTCCTTTCCATAAGGGCAAAAGTCGCCGCAGGTGCCATTCTCGATCATGGCGATATAGCGAAAAATGGGATAGGCCTGGGGCGGGCAGACCGCATTTCCCAATGTTTTCAGCCGCAGTGCCCGGTCATCCATGCGCTCGGTCATGCGGGGGATTCCTTCCGGTTCGGCGGCCCAGAGGATACGTCCGTCCATCCTTTCGGGAAGCCCATGAGCCATTCCACCCAATCCGGGTTCAGCGCCGCCGTTTCGGACACCGGCCGTTCCTGGGAGATGATCTGCGCCGACAGGTTCCCGTCCTTCTTCGCCGGATCGAAGGCCGACGGCTTCAAGGTCGAGCGGAAACCGTCCGACGCCACCGGGGTCAGATAGAATACCGCCGCCGACAGGCTGAGGCTCCAGATCGCCCCGTTTCGGTTCCTCTTGCGGAATATCCCATTGTCCGACAGGAACACATCCAGGCTTGCCGCGTCCCTGGCGGTGTTGTTGTCGGAGGCAAGGGGTGTGGGAAACATCAGCCGCGACGATAAAAGTTCGCTGG
>CABSBF010000122.1 GCA_902475855.1 uncultured Eubacteriales bacterium | reverse complement strand
GGGTCGGAATGGTGGTGTTGCGGTCGATCAGACGGGTGAACACGCCGCCCATGGTTTCAATACCGAGGGACAGCGGAGTCACGTCCAGCAGCAGCAGACCCTTGACGTCGCCGCCAAGCACGCCGCCCTGGATCGCTGCGCCGACTGCGACGCACTCGTCCGGGTTAATGCCCTTGAAGCCTTCCTTGCCAGTGATGGTCTTAACGGCCTCCTGCACGGCAGGGATTCTGGAAGAACCGCCGACCAGCAGAACCTTGGACAGATCGGAAGCCTTGATGCCGGCGTCGGCCATGGCCTGACGGACAGGCTTCATGGTGTCCTCGACAAGCTGCGCAGTCAGTTCATTGAACTTTGCGCGGGTGAGGGTGACATCCAGATGCTTCGGACCGTTGGCGTCCGCAGTGATATAGGGCAGGTTGATGTTGGAGGAGGTCACGCCGGACAGCTCAATTTTTGCCTTTTCGGCCGCTTCCTTCAGACGCTGCATGGCGACCTTGTCACCGGACAGGTCTACGCCTTCTGCCTTCTTGAATTCCGCAACGAGGTAGTCGATGATGCACTTGTCGAAGTCGTCGCCGCCGAGGTGGGTGTTGCCGTTCGTGGCAAGCACTTCGATGACGCCGTCGCCGATGTCCAGAATGGATACGTCGAAGGTGCCGCCGCCGAGGTCATAGACCATGATCTTCTGCTCGGCTTCCTTATCGACACCATAGGCCAGTGCAGCGGCCGTCGGCTCATTGATGATACGCTTGACTTCCAGACCGGCAATCTTGCCGGCGTCCTTGGTTGCCTGACGCTGTGCATCGTTGAAATAAGCAGGAACGGTGATAACCGCTTCCGTGACGGTCTGGCCGAGGTAAGCCTCGGCGTCAGCCTTCAGCTTGCGCAGGATCATCGCGGAGATCTCCTGCGGAGTGTACTTCTTGCCGTCGATGTCTACCTTATAATCGGTGCCCATGTGACGCTTGATGGAAGCGACGGTGCGGTCAGCGTTGGTAACGGCCTGACGCTTTGCGACCTGACCGACCATGCGCTCGCCGGTCTTGGAGAACGCCACGACGGACGGAGTTGTGCGATTGCCTTCTGCGTTTGTAATGACGACGGGTTCGCCGCCCTCCATAACTGCTACGCAGGAATTTGTAGTACCAAGATCAATACCAATGATTTTTCCCATAATAAATTTCCTCCTATATGAATCTGTTATTTACAAATTAAAATATATCAATGCGCGTTGCCGCGGCATTTTCAAATGATTCGGGTCAGTTTGCTACCTTGACCATCGCAAACCGGATGACCCGCTCACCCATCAGGAAGCCTGCCTGGAAGACCTCTGCAACGACGTTTTCCGCGAAAGCCTCATCCTCGATGTGCATCACGGCGTTGTAGCGCTGCGGGTCGAAGACGTCTCCGACGGCGCCGAAGGGGGTGATGTCCATGGCCTCGAGAATCTTTACCAGCTCCCGCATTGTCATTTCCACGCCCTTTTTATAGGCTTCGTCGGCGGTTTCGTTGTTCATTGCACGTTCCAGATTGTCGTAGACCGGAAGAAATTTCTTCACGGTTTCGGCTCTGGCGTCCTGATAGATATTGTCCTTTTCCTTGGCCGAACGCTTGCGGAAATTATCAAACTCCGCGGCAAGCCGCAGATACTGGTCATGCTCTTTTGCCTGTGCGGCAAGCGCCTTGTCCAGCTCGGACGGTTCGGTCTCCTTCGGCGTATCCGGCGTTTTTTCTTCCGCCGGCTCCTGAACGGTCTGCGGAGCTTCCTCCGCTGCCTTTTCCGGGTCTTTCTTTATCTTTGCCAATGC
Source organism: uncultured Eubacteriales bacterium (assembly GCA_902475855.1). GTDB lineage: Bacteria > Bacillota > Clostridia > Oscillospirales > Oscillospiraceae > JAZOXB01. The sequence goes on along the minus strand of CABSBF010000122.1, from coordinate 1,292 downwards.
TTATTCCTCCACTTTTTTCTTTGCCTCCGGAAGCTCAGGCTTTCCGAACATTCGGCCGAGCCCTTCAGCAAAGTAACTCAATCTTGCGGTGATCTTTGCGTAATCCATACGCTGTGGCCCGACGACGCCGATCATGCCCTGCATGCCGTCGCCAATGTCGAAGCGGGTGACCACCACAGAGGTGTTTTTCAATTCCTGTGCGACGTTCTCAGGCCCAACCAGAATCTGTACCGGGCTGTCCGGATCGAGCTTGGCGGGAAGGTTGGAGATCGTCTCCTCATCCAGTGCGCCGAGCACCTCCTGAGCCTTTTCCAGGTCCTGATATTCCGGCTGACCCAGCAGGCGGGTCTGCCCGGTCAGATAGACCTCTGCCTTGCGGCATTCGTCCAGAACGTGCGTGGCGAAGTCCACCACGATGGGAACCAGACTGGCCGCCGCGCCTGCACTGCGGGATACCCGGCTGAGAACCTCCGGGGTGAACTGCTCGACGGTCAAATCCGTCAGGCTGGCGTTCAGCACCGCGGACAGAAGCTTCAGGTCCTGCTCCGACACATCAATGGGGAGCTTGATGAGCTTGTTCTTCACGTTTTCGTCCGAGGTCATGACCACCAGAATGAAGCTGCCGTGATCGGCCATGAGAAGCTCGAAGCGCCGCACGGTGACGGTGTCGGTGTGGGAGGCAACTGCATAGGCCGGAAGATTTGTCAGCCGGGAAACCATCTTGCCCACCTGACTCATGGCCTTGTCAAACTCCTGCATCCGCAGCTCCATTGCTTCATTCATGCTTTTCGTCTCGTCCACGCTGAGGCGGTAGTCCTGCATCAGACGATCAATATAGAAGCGGTAGCCGAGAGGACTCGGAATCCGTCCGGCGGAGGTGTGCGGCTGCTCCAGATAGCCGAGGTTTGTAAGATCGGCCATCTCATTGCGGATGGTGGCGGAGGAAAAATTCATATCCGGCATCTCCGCGATGGTCTTGGAGCCGACGGGCTCGGCCGTGCGGATGTAAAGGTCAACGATCGCTTTGAGAATCTGCTGTTTTCTTTCAGAGAGCTCCATGACGCTGACCTCTTTTCATTGATTTAGCACTCTGTTTCCCTGAGTGCTAAGCCCACTATACATCCCTTTTCGCGGTTTGTCAATAGATATTCGGAAAAATTTTTTGAACGTTTTGTGACTATTTTTAGGATAGGATATGCATTTGCTCTCTGCCTTAGCCTTCTCTGAAGAACAGGCGATTCTGAACAGCGCGAAGAGAACACATTGCTGCCATAAAATAATAATGATAATCT
>CABSBF010000121.1 GCA_902475855.1 uncultured Eubacteriales bacterium | reverse complement strand
TTTTCTCGGCCTAGAGGATTTTACGGAGCTCGGAGAGCGCATGAATCTCAAAATCCGGGCGGGGGCCCGTGAGATTTTCCTTGTGCGAGGGATTGAACCAGCAAGTGGCAATTCCGGCATTTTTGCCGCCGCGAATGTCGCTGGACAGGCTGTCGCCGATGATCAGCGCGGAGGCAGGAGAAAAGTCCGGAATGTGCGAGAAGCAGTAATCAAAATACCCCGTTTCCGGCTTATGATGCCCTGTGACCTCTGAAATGAAAACCTCTTTGAAATAATGGCGGATGCCTGCGCTGTCCATGCGGGAATACTGCGTGTCGGCTACGCCGTTGGAGGCAATGTAGAGGTCATATTTCGGCGCGAGATACTCCAGAAGCTCCGGCGCGCCCTCTACAAAGTAGTGACCTTCGCCAAGATGTCTGCGATAAGCATCCTCTACGGCTTGCGAAGCGGCCTCACTGCTCAGCGGCAGACCGAGCTCCTGAAACAGCAGGATAAACCGCCGTACCAGCACGGTGTCACGTGTGATTTCGCCGCGTTCAAAGCACTCCCACTGCTGTTTGTTGATCTCGCTGTAGCGGCGAAGCAGCGCTTCGGTCGGCTCCAGACCAAATTCGCGAAAGGCCTTGGATGAGGCAACACGCTCTGCCGCGCTGAAGTCCAGCAGGGTATCGTCCAGATCAAGAAAGATGGTTTTAAACATGGGAAATCCTCCTGAAGAGCTCGTTTGACAGCAGGGCAAAGGCGGGGATATCGAGCGTTTCGCCGCGCACCGCAGCGGGGACTCCGCAGGCATCCAGTGCGGCTGCAAGTTCGCTCTTGGAAAGCTCACCAAAGCCGGAAGTGAGCGCGTTGAGCAGGGTCTTGCGGCGCTGAGCAAAAGCGGCGCGAACTGTGCGGAAGAAAATGCGTTCATCGTCGATCTGCGCGGGTGGAGTCTCCCGCGCCTTGAGACAGACAACCGCGCTGGTCACCTTTGGCTGTGGAATAAAGCAGCTTGCGGGAACGTCGAACAGAAGCTCCGGCTGCGCATGGTAATTGCACAGGACGGTAAAGGCGGAGTAGTCCCTGCTGGCGGGCGCGGCACAGATGCGCTGCGCGACCTCCTTCTGCACCATGACAGTGACAGAGGAGAAGCAACGGCTCTCCAACAGCTTTGTCAGCACGGGAGAGGTGATATAATACGGCAGATTTGCACAGGCGGCAGGGCGCAGGCCGGGGAATTTTTCGGCGACCAGCGCAGGCAGATCGGCTTTCAGCGCGTCGGCAAAGAGGATATCCAGATTGGAGAACTCACCGACCGTCTCCTTCAGCACGGGGCGAAGCGTCTGATCCACCTCGATGGCAACGACTTTTCCGGCGCGCAGACAGAGCTCCTGCGTCAGCGGGCCGAAGCCCGGTCCGATCTCCACAACGCCGCAGTGTTCGTCAATGCCGGAGGCGCGGACGATCCTCTCCGGCACCCAGCGCTGAGTGAGGAAATTCTGCCCCTTGGATTTGGAAAAGTGAAAGCCATATTTGGCAAGCAGCTCTCGGATTACACCGGGATTACAAACATCAATCATAAAAAACCGTCCTTCCTCTGCCTATTCTAGCAAAGGAAGGACGAAAATGCAAGACGGGCTTTTTAGCTTAGAACGTAGACGGTGCAGGTGCGGACGCCGAACTGCCAGCACTCGGCAAAGGTATCAAAGTAAAGATCGACCTTGTTGCCCTTGATGCTGCCGCCGATGTCTTCGGCAACACAATAGCCGTAGATATAGCGGCCATCGTTGGTGACGATGTAAAGCTTGGTTCCCAGCGGGATGACGCTGGGATCGACGGCGATTGCGCCGACACGGGCGATGGTACCGCTGTAGGTATGTCCGACATAGCCTTCACAGGAGTATGCGGTAGCAGTGCAGGTGAGCACCTTGCTGTAATAGTAGGTTTCACCGCTGGCGGTGGTGAGCACACCGCCGGAAGCGTTGGTGCTGCCGGAATTACTGGAAGCACTGGAAGAGTTTGAACTGCTGGAGTTGCTGGAATTGCTGGAGCTGCTGGAGCTGCTGGAACTGCTGGAGCTGCTCGAATTGCTTGAGCTGCTGGAAGGAGTATAATAGCTGATCGGCTTTTCCTCCGGCTGTTCCATGATGATGCGGTTGATGCCGCAGCGCACGACCCGTTTGACCATTGCAGAGGTGGTAGATACACTGAGCGTTTTGCGGGAAATCTCGCTGCCGTTTTCATAGGAGATCTCCGTTTCGCGATGAATCAGGCCGTCTTTGCCCTCAACCAGAACGACTTCCTCGTCCGGTGCGAGGGTTTCATCTTCGTAATAGACGGTCTCAAAGGGGACAACTTCATCCTGAGACAGCACTTCGGTGTCACGATGGATGATCTCAATTTGCAGGCCATCGCGCGTCAGTGCGTCGCTGTCGCAGGAGAGCGTATCGCCATCGGAGAGGAAAATGCCCATGCGCTCCAGAAGCTGCGCTACCGTTTCCCCATAGGAGGTTGCTGCGGTTTTTGTTCCGCGGTAGACGATCGTAATGGCTTGCAGACGCTGGATAGTGACGTGGTTTACGCCGTCGGCATAGGCAGTCGTATAGGTGTCCTCCGCGCCCAGTGAGATTCCGGCTTCATCCAGAACGGAATTCAGATCGCTGCTGAAAGTGCGGCAGACGGTCACGTTCTCTCCGTCCGTGATGACGTAGCTGTTCTGAGCGAAAACGACAAAGGAAAGCGCGCCTGCGAGGACGGCAGCGGTCAGAATGATCAGCAGCACCCGGTAGACAGTGCGGCGCTTCTTGCGTGTTTCGGTTCTGTGCATCAGAGTAACCTCCTTTCTGACTGAAAGATTTTGAAGATATTGTTACTATATTGTAACCTGCGACTATTATAACTATTTTTTCTAATTTGTCAAGTCATTTCGCGTTTTCGACAAAATATGCGAACATTTTTGAGATATGCAATGAAAATATGCAAACGATATATGTTGATAGAATGCAACAAAATCGCAACATCTTGTGGAAAAAGTTACAAAATGGTTAACATAAACATTTTTATGAAAAAATGTTTTACAAGTACAAAAAAACATGATAAGAATAAAAAATTAAAAAAAATATGAAAAAGAAAGAATATGGATTTAGATGTTTAGAGAT
>CABSBF010000120.1 GCA_902475855.1 uncultured Eubacteriales bacterium | reverse complement strand
AAAGACCTTCTGGGACAAAAATGCCGGTCGTTACGACCGCTTTATGCGAAAGGATGGGGCGGCATATGAGGAGATGTATACGCTGATCCGGCCGGTCGTGAAAGCCAAAACGGTGCTGGAGCTGGCGACCGGCACGGGACTGATTGCAAAGCACATTGTGAACGCGGCAGCGCACATCGAGGCGACGGATGCCTCCGCGGAGATGATTGCCGAGGCCAAGCGTGATAACCACTCTGCCAAGCTGCACTTTTCCGTGCAGGATATGTTCCGCCTGCCCTATGCGGATAAGTCCTTTGATGTGGTGATCGTGTCCAACGCGCTGCATATCGTGCCGCAGCCGGAGAAAGCCCTGCAAGAAATCAAGCGGGTTCTGAAGGATGACGGCGTGTTGATTGCGCCGACCTTTACCCACGCAGGGAACTCGTTTACCGGCAAGGTCAGGGCATTTTTCATGAAGCTGGCAGGCTTCCCTCTCCACAGCAGGTGGACGAGCGAGGAATACCTGCGGTTCCTAAGGCAGAACGGCTGGACGGTGCGGAAAAGCGTTGTTCTGAAAGCCTCATTCCCATTGACCTATGCCGAGTGTGTAAAAATGGAGGTGTGATATGTCATTCTTTGAAAACACCCGCAAGCCCGTGGGCTTTGGCGGGAAAATTATGGTCGCCATGATGAATGTCGGGCACAGCGCCGTGGCCCGGTGGGGGCTTCAATTTCTGAATGCCGCGCCGGACGCCAAGGTGCTGGACTGCGGCTGCGGCGGAGGGGCGAACATCAAGAGACTTCTGAAAAAATGCCCGCGGGGCGTCGTCAAGGGCATCGATTATTCTCCCGTCAGCGTGGAGAAGGCTCGAAGCCTCAACCGAGCCGCAATTCAGGAGGGGCGCTGTGTGGTGTGGCAGGGCAGCGTGGAGCATATCATTTTTGCGAAGGATTGGTTTGATGCGGTCACGGCCTTTGAAACCGTCTATTTCTGGCCTGATCTGCCCCGATGCTTCCGGGAGGTCTATCGAGTGCTGAAGCCCGGTGCGACATTTCTCATCTGCAACGAGAGCAACGGCGACTCGGACAGGGACGAAAAGTGGACGGAGATTATCGGTGGCATGACCATCTACAAGGACACCCAGCTGAAGGCGTATCTGGAGCAGACGGGCTTTCACGATGTGCAGATACACAAAAAGAAAAGCTGGCTCTGTATCACGGCGCGGAAATGAGGGAGAAGCAGGCAGATGAAGGACAAGAAGCTCCTATTTGACCGCAAATGCCATGTGCTGTATTCCCGCCCCTGCAAGAAGGAGATACGGGTGAAGATCGCCCTGCACTACCCGGAAGCGGAGCGGGAGACGATATGGGAACAGGTACAGCGGCAGTATGTGGACTTTCTCTCCGACTGGCGTACCGATTTGGGCGGCAAACGGAACTTCCACAACGGCGTAGGCGGCACCTACGACTGCATCGCCATCATGAGCTATTATGTGGTCTGCAAAGCAATTACTTCGTTCCGTGAAATTGAAGAGATGGAGGAAAATCTGATCCTGCCGACCTTCCGCAAGCTGAAATTCGTGGACTGCAACAAGCCGTTCTGGAGGAAGCTGATGTACAAGGCGTTTGTGCGGGCGAAAGGCGGCTGCGACAAATGGCACGATTACGAGATGACGGTCGCGCCTTATGAAAACGGTAAGCCCATTTATTATGAGTTTACATCGTGTCCGGCGGCAGAGTTCGCCATCCGGCACGGCCTTACGGATATCATGCCCGCCCTATGCAATGTGGACTATGCCTCCATGGAGCTGCTCCACGCAAGACTGGTGCGGACGACCACCTGCGTGGACGGCTGCCGATGCGATTATACCATCTGCGGCAACAAGGATCCGTATTTAAAGGAGCATCCCGAATACCGGGACGCGGCGGGATTCAGGAGAAACAAATAATTCTTCAGGCGGTGAGACAAATGGAAACCTTTCTTGGAATCATGATCCCTTTCTTGGGAACAGCACTGGGCGCGGCCTGCGTGTTCTTTATGAAAAAATCCCTTGGAGATCTGGTGCAGCGCGCCCTTGCGGGCTTTGCCGCCGGTGTGATGGTGGCGGCGTCCATCTGGAGCCTGCTGATCCCCGCCATTGAGCAGTCGGAGGGCATGGGCAAGCTGTCCTTCCTCCCTGCCTTTATCGGCTTCTGGGTCGGCGTGCTGTTTTTGCTTTTGCTCGACCATCTGATTCCCCACCTTCATGTGGGAAGCAATCAGGCGGAGGGACCGAAAAGCAGGCTGGGCCGCACCACCATGATGGTGTTGGCAGTGACCCTACATAACATCCCGGAGGGAATGGCGGTAGGCGTCATGTATGCGGGCTTCCTCGCGGGGAACGCGCAGATCACGGCGGCAAGCGCGCTTGTCCTGTCCCTTGGCATCGCCATTCAGAACTTCCCCGAGGGCGCGATCATCTCCATGCCGCTGCGGGCGGAGGGCGAGAGCAAGGGTAAGGCATTTCTCGGCGGCGTGCTCTCCGGCGTGGTGGAGCCCATCGGCGCGGTGCTGACGCTTCTTGCGGCGCAGCTGGTGATCCCGGCGCTGCCGTATTTTCTGAGCTTTGCGGCGGGCGCCATGCTCTATGTGGTGGTGGAGGAGCTGATCCCGGAAATGTCGCAGGGAAAGCACTCCAACATCGGCACGATTTTCTTTGCCGTGGGCTTTAGCGTCATGATGACGCTGGATGTGGCGCTGGGATAGTATAAAATGTGTCACTCCCATTGACAAACCAAATCTATGCGGTTATAATATACCAGCGGTATGTACTGCCGGTATATCAGGAGGCGTAGGACATGGAACGAACGGAAACCCAGAGAAGGATCCTCGAAGTTGGAAAAAAAGAATTTCTGGAAAAAGGCTTCAAGGACGCATCTCTGAACCAAATTGTCGCGGAGGCAGGCTTCACGAAGGGTGCATTCTACGGCTACTACCCGGATAAGACCGCTCTGTTTGAAGACCTTGTGGGCGAGACCGCAAGCGAGCTGCTCACCCGCTTCAAGGCGGCACAGGACGATTATTTTGACCTTGTCCCGGAGGGGAGAGCAAAAGACAGTCTGGAGCTTTCCACCCAGCACCTGCATGAGCTTGTCGCGTTCATGTACGACCATTTCGACGAATTCAAGCTGATTCTCTGCCGGGCGGAGGGAACAGGCTACGCGGATTTCATCGAGGTGCTGGTGGAGCTGGAGGTCGATCGATCCGAAG
>CABSBF010000119.1 GCA_902475855.1 uncultured Eubacteriales bacterium | reverse complement strand
GATCATAAAGCATCTACCTTTCTGTTATTTTTTTTTATTTATTTTTATTTATTATATAGTATACCATTGTCTGTGCAGGCAAATCAAGAGGGCCGCCGAAGATTTCGGAGGCCCTTTGCATGTAGCTGTGGGTGTCTGCACGCAGCGCTGGAAAAATCCGCATTCCTTACGCGCGCACCGGCCGGCTTATTTCAGCCGTTTGTCGCACTTGACGGCGAGCTTGGTGCCAAGGCTCTGGAAAATCTGCACAAGCAGAATCAGGAACACCACGGCGAAAGCCATGACGAGATACTGATAACGGTTGTAGCCGTAGTTGATGGCAATCTTTCCCAGACCGCCGCCGCCGATGGCGCCGCTCATTGCCGAGTAACCGAGAACCGTCGTGATGGCGATAGTCGCATTGGAGATGAGCGAGGGGACGGCCTCCGGCAGCATCACCCTGACGATGATCTGCAAGGGAGATGCACCCATGCTCTGCGCGGTTTCAATGATGTTGGGGTTAATCTCCCGCAGGCTTCCTTCCACCAGACGGGCAATAAAGGGAAAAGCGGCAATGACCAGCGGCACAATGGTCGCGGGAGTGCCGACAACGGTGCCGACAATCAGGCGCGTCAGAGGAAAGACCATGATCATCAGGATGAGGAAGGGGACGGAGCGCAGCAGGTTGATGATGACATTCAGAACATGCAGCAGCCAGCGCGGAATGCGCAGAATCTTCCCATCCTCGCCCGCCACGAGCAGCACGCCCAGCGGCAAGCCGATCAGAATGGCAAAAAAGGTGGAAAGAATGGTCACATAGACCGTTTCCCAGATTGCCAGCGGAAACTGGGTTTTCAGGATCTCCAGTGCATTGCGCACGGAGTCCGATGCAAGAAAACTATTCATCGGTTTTCGACCTCCTCCACCAGAATGTCCGGGATTGCCTTGAGATACTGCGTCGCGCGCTGCATAGCCTCTGCGCCGCCGGGAATGCCGAGGATCATATTGCCGTAGGCCTTGTCGCCTATGCTCTTAGTCGAGGCGGCGAGGATGCTGGCTGCGATACCGCAGTCGATGGCCATCTGCGCGACCATGGGCGCCATGGTCGCCTTCGCGCCGTTGAATACCACGCGCAGCACGCCGCCCTCGTCAAAGTGGGCAACGCTCAGCTCGTAGCCGTCGGGATAAACCAGCCGTTTGGCGGCCTTGGAGCGCGGAGAGGTAAAGACCTTGCTGACCTCGCCTTCCTCGGCCACCTCGCCGTTATCGAGAATGGCAACGCGGGTGCAGATCTGCTCGACCACGCTCATCTGGTGTGTGATGACAATCACGGTGATGCCGAGCTTGTCATGGATGTCGCGGATGAGCGAGAGAATGGACTGTGTGGTCTGAGGGTCCAGGGCGCTGGTGGCCTCGTCGCACAGGAGGATCTTCGGATGCGTCGCCAGTGCGCGCGCAATGGCGACGCGCTGCTGCTGTCCGCCGGAGAGCTGCGACGGATACGCCTTGCGCTTATCGCCAAGTCCGACCAGCTCCAGAAGTTCCGCGGCGCGCTTCATCGCCTCACTGCGCTTCACACCCGCCAGTTCCATGGGGAAGCAGACGTTTTTCTGGCAGTTGCGCTGCATGAGCAGATTGAATCCCTGGAAGATCATCGTGATGTTCCGGCGCGCGGCGCGCAGCTCCGGCTCGGAGAGCTGCGTAAGATCGCGGCCGTCGATCAGTATGCGGCCCTCCGTCGGGCGCTCGAGCAGGTTGATGCTGCGCACGAGGGTGCTTTTGCCTGCGCCGCTCATGCCGATGATGCCGTAGATCTCGCCATCGGGGATGGTCAGCGTGATATTCTTCAGTGCTTCCACCGTTCCGTCCGAGGTGGGGAAGGTCTTCGACAGGTTTTGTATCTCGATCATAATATCCCTCCGCAGGGAAACAGCGCCATCCGCCCGGCGGACAGCGTTGTTTCTCCGTGTTATTTATCCGATTGCATCGAGCGAGGACTGCTTGCCGCCGTAGAGGCCCATCGGCTCCACATGGATGGAAGCAACAGAAACGATGTGCGTGCCGTTCTCGGCGTTGAAGTCCTCCAGATAGGGCAGGTGCTGGAAGTAGTTTGCATCGACCTCGCCGCTTTCCACGACGTTATTCGGCTGAACATAGTCGGAAAATTCCAGAATGCTGAGCGTAACGTCCTTCTCTGCGAGGATGTCCTTGACGATGGAAAGGATCTCGGCGTGCGGCGTGGGGGATGCGGCTACGGTGATGGTCGTGCCGGCCAGCGCGGCATAGTCAACGGTGGAATCATAGCCGTCGGTGGGGTTGTCAACGGTGCTGACAACGGCGCCGTCATACTTTTCGGCGATGTAGTCCGCGACCTGCTTGCTCTCCAGCGCGGCCTTGAGCGCCTTGATGGAGTCAGAATTCTCGGTGCCCGCCTTGACAGCCAGAATGTTGGAATAAGCGGAGGAGGAGCCCTCAATGGCGAGCGAGTCCTTCACGGGATTCAGGCCGGCAGAGATGGCGAAATTGGAGTTGATGACGGCATAGTCCACATCCTTCAGAACGTTGGGAATCTGTGCGGCATCCAGCTCGTTGAACTTGATGTTGTGGGGATTTTCGGCGATGTCATTGATGGTCGCGGTGATACCGGCGCCGTCCTTGAGCTTGATGTAGCCCTTCTCCTGCAGCAGCAGCAGCGCGCGGGCCTCGTTGGTAGCGTCATTGGGAACGGCGATGGTGATGGTATCGCTCTTGGAGCCGCAGGCGGACAGAACGCCCAGCGCAAGAATGAGCGCAAGCACGATGGCAAAAATCTTTTTCATAGTATGTTACATCCTTTCTGAATCTGATGATATATCAATATTTATTTCAAAAGCTTCGTATGAATTCACATTCGTTCTCTGCGGGAGTTTGCCCGCACACGGGTCTCAAGATCGTTTTTCATAAGATACCTCCGAGGACAAAATCAAACCGGGACAGCTCCGACGGAGCTTCCCGGTTCAAAGCAAGAATATGACGGCAGGAATATACTCTTACCGCTTCGCTTCTAACGGAGAACACGCCGGAAAATGGGCATTGCAAAGCTCGCACATGTACATGCACATGCGCATCTGCATCATCATTCGAGCGGTAAACAGAGCCTTGGTCATTGCGATGTTCTCCTTTCCTGCGGATTTCTTCTGCCGAGTATGGTGGTATGATAACGCAGCCAGGGGTATTTGTCAAGGGGAAAACGTAAAAAAGTGCAGAATTACCCATGTTTTACAGAAAACAGGCCGTTGAGAAACCGCC
>CABSBF010000118.1 GCA_902475855.1 uncultured Eubacteriales bacterium | reverse complement strand
TCCGTTGTTTCCGCCCCGTTTTTTCTGCTCGTGGGTCATGGTGTGGGTCGCAGGGCAAACATCTCCGCCAGTGCCATCCTCTTTTTGTCGTTCAACCCATGTCTCCTTATATTTGCATCTTTCACCGCTTGGGTTCATGCATGGACAAGGGAAAGCTCACGATGGCGGTGAAGAGGTCCGCCATGGTTTCCACCCGGAAGGTGCCGCCGCAGGCCTCGGTAAAGCTCTTGGCAACAGACAGGCCCAAGCCGGTGCCGCCATCCGTGCGACTCTCGTCACCCCGCACAAACCGGGCGGTGAAGTCCACACCTTCCGGCAGCTCATTGCGGGAGGTGTTGCGGAGGGAGGCGACTGCCGCTTTGCCGGTGGTTTTCAGAGAGAGGTAGACGCGGCTCCCAGGCAAGCTGTAATTGAGGGCATTCTGAAGGAGATTCTGGAACACCCGGTACAGGCGCGTACCGTCGGCCGTGATCTCAACCGGCTGCTCCGGCAGGTCAAGCTTGAAGGTCAGGCCGGATTTTTGAATCTCGCCATCCATGTCGGCAAGGGTTTGACGCAGGAGCTTGCCAAAGTCCAGCACCTCCGGCTTCACGGGGAGCTGGTCGCTGGCGGCTTTGCTGATCTCAAACACATCCTGCACCATACTCTTGAGCCGCAATGCCTTTTGCTGGATGATCTGTGCGTAATCCGAGGCCGCTCCCTCCAGCGGCTCCTGCATCAACAGTTCAGAATAGCTGAGGATGGAGGTCAGCGGCGTTTTCAGATCGTGGGATACATTGGAGATCAACTCCACCTTCATGCGCTCACTGCGGGTCTGCTCTGCCACCGCTGCCTTTAGGCCGGACTGGATACTGTTGAGCCGTTCGGCGGTCTCACGCAGGTCTGCATCCGCAGGCAGATCCAGCGGTGTGGTCAACTCGCCGCTCTGGACCGCGGCCACATGGTCGGCCAGCAGCCCAAAATCACGGGCGAGCGCCCGTTCGCGGCGTCCCCACAAAATCGAGGAGAGCAGGCCAAGCACCAGCCAAACGGCGCACATACCCAAGAGCGCGATTTCGTCATAGGTTTCAAGATAAATGTACAAAAGAGCGAAAGAACCCAGCACGGCGAGAACCGTTGCCAAATTACGAATGGCGATCCGGCGATTGATCCGCTTCTGTATGGGATAGGTCAATTCATTTTTCCGCATGGCGCTGGATACGGTACGGTATAGGCTCTTGCGTGTTTCGGCGGGATGATAATGGTGGTCATTACGGATGAACCATACCGCCCAGAATAGCCCCAGCGCTGCGCCGGGGTTGAACAACCCCGCACCGAAGCAGCGGAGGGTCTGCATTATCGTATAAGACACATCATCCGGATACCACCAGAGATAGCCGTCAGCCGCCGCCAGCATGGGAACCGTCAGACAAAGCAGGCACAGGAACACCGCAAGGAAGCGCAGTTCCGTCCAGATATGGAAGGTCACTTTGGCGATGGCTTGATCTGCCGCACTCCGCTCCCTCCTCAGCACGAACCATGCTGCAAGCAGCACGAGCCCCACGCAGAAGGAAATTGCAAGCGATCTCCACGCCTCGTGGCTGTTCTGAAGGCTCCGGTATATCCAGTAGAGGGAGTTGTACGAATAGCTGTTGCTGCCCTTGTAGAGAATGGGGATTTGCCGCACAGCCATTTTTATGGTAACCTTTGCCTCTTCCTCGCCGACCTTGAAATTGGTATAGCCGGGGACATTCCAAAGAGAGTCCTCGTCCAGAATGTTATCGCTGTCATAGACGGACAGCTTTTTGCCGTCCTTCCAAATGGAGACTTTGCCGTCCTCATAGATCAGCAGGAAGTTGTAGCCCTTCGGCAGCTTGCTGTATTCATCCAGCGCCATCCGGTAACCGGTCACTTCTTCCAGATTGCTGTATTTTTTGCCATCGGCTGCGCGAATCGCATAAATTGTGTTTAGATCGTGCTTGTACGCGGAATCCGGGGACGTGTCCTGCGCTTCAACGGATGGTGTTTCACAGCTTGCCGTTGGTGTATCCGCAAAGAACCAGATCGTACCTGTTCCGGATGCGGTATCCTCAACAGAATAATCCGGATGATACCAGTCCACCGTTCTCCCAACGCCTATCGCCAGAAAGGATTCCAGATCGTTGGAGATACGATTGCGGAACACCGGTGTTTCCTGCCAGTCATTCTGCCACCATTCCGCATAATCACTTCCAATAGCCAGGCGCCCTACGGCACCACACAGACTGCCCAGCGTCAAGCTCACGCCCAGGAAAAACGTCAGGAAAGCCGCCGCGGCGCGCAAACCGGTCCCCTTTCTCTGCGGCATTACAGGCTCGATTTCCACAGTTTCAGTTGTGTTGTTCCATTTTGTATCCAATGCCCCACACCACCTTGATATAGTCTGGCTCCTTGGGATTCAACTCGATTTTCTCACGAATGCGCCGGATGTGAACCATCACCGTATTCTCACAGGCGTAGCTGTCAGACTGCCAGACCCGCTGATAGATTTCCTCCGCTGGAAACACCCGTCCGGGATTTCGCATCAGCAGATCCACAATCTTCAACTCTGTGGCAGTGAGCTTTACCAGTTCGCCGTCTGCTTTCAGTTCACGGCGCTCTGGGTCATAGGACAGGCGTCCGTTGACAATCTCGCCCTCACGCTTCTCCGCGTGAACATCTCCCAGCAGGGTGTAGCGGCGCAGCTGGCTCCGTACCCGGGCGGCCAACTCCTGGGGATTATAGGGCTTGGTCACATAGTCATCCGCCCCCATGGAAAGGCCGAGGATCTTGTCGGTATCCTCACTTTTGGCAGAGAGAACGATGACCGGCAGGTTCCGCTTTTCCCGGATGCGCATGAGGGCGGAAAGCCCGTCAAGCTTCGGCATCATCACGTCGATAAGGATGAGCCGTACCGCCGGGTCAAGCGCCTGCTCCACCGCCCCCAACCCATCGTATGCCCTGCGGACGGTATACCCCTCCCGCTCCAGCACGATGGCGATAGCCCCTACGATCTCACGGTCATCATCGACCACGAGAATACATTCGTTCATAGCGAGTTCCTCCCTTGAAGCTGTCTCCATTGTAGCGGCGGAGCCTTACAAACAAATCGACAAAAGTCTTACGAATTTCTTACAAAGTTTCTGCTTAGAAAAATGGTACAGGTTTTCGGTCAACATAATTTGTTCAGTGCATGACAGATTCCAGTTTATTGAATTTATCGTACCACAGCGCTGGAAAGTTTGCAACAGAGCCTCCCAGCAGAGCAATCAACATGCGAACAAGGATCACGCAGCCCAGCGGGGCCGCGACGCCT
>CABSBF010000117.1 GCA_902475855.1 uncultured Eubacteriales bacterium | reverse complement strand
GGCGACCCGCTGGAGATTTATACAGAAAAGGACGGCGAAGTGATCTTCAAAAAATACTCCCCCATGGGGGATTTGCAGGATTTTGCGGCACAGATGTGCGAATCCATCGGAAAAAACACCGGGCACATTGCCGCCGTGGCCGACCGTGACGCCATCATTGCCGTGGCGGGTGTGCCGAAGCGGGAACTGCTGGAAAAGCACAACTCCGCCGAGCTGGAGCAGCTCATGGAGCAGCGCAAGAGCTACCGCTACCGCAGCGGCGACACGCGCCTGCGCCCGGCGGAGGCCGTGGAGCGCTATCACCTCGGCGTCGCCGCGCCCATCATCGCTGAGGGCGACCTCATGGGCTGCGTGATGCTGCTGATGAACGACAGCGATCTTGCCCCCACAGAGGCGGAACAGAAGCTGGCGCAGACCGTCGCCTCCTTTCTCGGCCGCCAGATGGAAAACTGAAAGAAATACGTGCTGCCGTATGCTTTACGGCAGCACTTTCCTCTTTTTTACAGGAATTTTACAAAACGCTGGTGACAGATTTGACGTTCTCCTGCGATAATGAAAATAGTATAGGTGAAAAAGGGGAACACGATGGATATCTTCAATCTACTTACCATGATCGGCGGGCTGTGCCTGTTTCTGTTCGGCATGAACCTGATGGGACAGGCGCTGGAGCGCCGCGCGGGCGGCAGTCTGCGCACCATTCTCGGCAAGATGACCGGCCGGGTCATGACCGGCTTTCTGACCGGCCTCGGCGTCACGGCGATTATTCAGAGCTCTTCGGCGACCACGGTCATGGTCGTGGGCTTTGTCAACTCCGGGCTGATGACCCTGCGGCAGGCGGTCAACGTCATTCTGGGTGCAAACGTCGGCACGACCGTGACGGCCTGGCTTCTGAGCCTCGGCGGGATCGACAGCGGCAGCGTTTGGGTAAGCCTGCTCAAGCCTTCCTCCTTCACGCCCGTGCTGGCTCTGATCGGCATCGTTCTCTACCTCTTCTGCAAGAAGGCAAAGCAAAAGGATACCGGCACGATCCTGCTCGGCTTTGCGACCCTGATGTTCGGTATGGAGACCATGAGCGGCGCCGTGGCCGGACTGAAGGACGTCCCCGCATTCACAAATCTCTTCCTGGCATTCAAAAATCCCGTGCTCGGCGTGCTGGCAGGCGCCATCCTGACCGGCATCATCCAATCCAGCTCGGCCTCCGTCGGTATTTTGCAGGCGCTCACCGTGACGGGCAGCGTCAGCTATGCCGCGGCCATCCCCATCATCATGGGGCAGAACATCGGCACCTGCGTCACGGCAATGATCTCCTCCGTCGGCACGAACAAAAACGCCAAGCGCGCGGCCGTTGTGCATCTGATGTTCAATGTCATCGGCGTGGTCGTCCTGCTCATCGCATTCTGCATCGTAAAAGCTGCCGTCCATCCCGCGCTGTTTGACGAACCGGCGACGATGTACGGCATCGCCGTGGCGCACTCGGCCTTTAACATTCTCTGCACCGCGATGCTGCTGCCCGCAGGCGGATTGCTTGAAAAGCTGGCAACGCGGATGGTACCGGACGGCAAGCAGCGGGAAAAGGTCGTGGAGCTGGACGAGCGTCTGCTTGCCACGCCCTCTCTGGCTCTGGAGCGCAGCCGTGCGGTCGCGGTCGAGATGGCGGACCGTTCCGTCCGGGCGCTGAAAAACGCATTGCTGTGCATCAACAAATACTCCCCCGCGCTGGCGCAGAGCATTCAGGAGGACGAAAGCGCCTGCGACCGCTATGAGGACGTAATCGGTACCTATCTGGTTCGCCTCAGCGCGCAGAAGCTGGGCGAAAACGAGAGCGAGGAGGCCACGGAGCTTCTGAAGAGCATCGGCGACTTTGAGCGCATTTCCGACCATGCGGTAAATCTTCTGGAGTCCGCCGAGGAGCTGCGGGAGAAAAAGCTCACCTTCAGTCCGGCGGCGCAGGCGGAACTGGAAACGCTCTCTGCGGCGATAGACGAAATTCTGGAGCTTTCTCTTCAGGCTTTCTCCGACAGTGACGTTTCGCTCGCCTCGCGCGTCGAGCCGCTGGAGCAGGTCATCGACACGCTGAAGGAGCAGATGCGCACACGCCACATCCTGCGGATGCAGCAGGGTCATTGCAGCATTGAGGCCGGGTTTGTCTGGGCGGATCTTCTGACGAATCTGGAGCGCACCTCAGACCACTGCTCCAACATTGCCGGCTGCGTGATCGACACCGCGCAGCACAATCTGAACCTGCACGAAACTCTGCGGGCCGCCAGACGCGGCGATCCGCGTTTTCAGGACAGCTTCCGCGTCTACGCGGAGAAATACCGCCTGCCCGCATAGGCAAAAGCCCCCGGCTGTCAGATGACCAGCCGGGCTTTATTTTGTGGCTAAATAAAATCCCCCGGCTGCATAGCTGGGTGTCCGTAAGACAGTATTTCGCTAAGATTGACGAAGCGGCACGAAACTGCATGGAGCTGATCGTGCCGGAGCTGGCGAAGCGAAACGGCGTGACCGAACAGCTGAAAGCCGAAAACCAAATGGAATGGGTGCGGCAGATGAACGCTTGCAAGGCACAGGCAGAGGAGATTGTGAAAGCGGAATTGATTTATGATTGAGCGAGGAAGTCCGGGCAGAAAACTGTTCGGACTTTTCTCATATAGTCCAAAGTTGCGGTAGAATTGTTCACAAGTTTTATGGTATAATTTGAATACGAAATTGAGAAACAAATCGGAATTTGTGGAGGATATTAAAATGGCGCAGATAATATGGGATGGCAATAAAAACTGGGAACACGTTTGGGACGGTAAGCAGCCGTGGGACAGAGAGATTGAAGAAAAAATCATTCCTGAAAATGCAGTTCTAATTGACAGACCAGATGACATAATTAAAGCATCAATTCCATACATGATTATCCCTTGTATTGTATGCTTTGTTGCAATTTTTACAAAAAAGGCGCAATCAGACGAATTTATATTTAATTTATGGTTTATGCCGCTGTCATTTATTATTGGCTTTTTTGTTGCGATGCCGTTACATGAATTTCTTCATGCTATAAGTTATCCAAAGGGGGCAAAAGTTTATATAGGAGTATCTCTAAAACAGTTGAGAGCATATGCTGCATCCTCAGCAGCACTTAGCAGAGGACGATATATAATGATGTCATTGGCACCTTTGATTCCGGGGATAATCTTTCTTGCTGTTTTCGTGGTCTGCCCGATTTCAATGAAGTGGTTGATGACAATATGTGTAGTTCCTTCGTTTATGGGACTAATTTCTCCAGCACCCGATTATATGGATGTTTTAATCATATTGCGAAAGGTACCGAAGGGGGCAATGATTCAGG
>CABSBF010000116.1 GCA_902475855.1 uncultured Eubacteriales bacterium | reverse complement strand
CACTGACTGCGAACACCTTCACCAAGACCGGCTACACCTTCGCCGGTTGGAAGGACGCACAGGGCAATACCTACACCGATGGCCAGACCGTGAAGAACCTCGTGACCGAGGACAGCATCGTTCTGACGGCACAGTGGACTGCCAACACCTACGTGGTCATCTTTGAAGCTGGCGAGGGTGAGGGCAGCATGGAAAACCAGCGCTTCACCTACGACGCCGAGCAGGCACTGACTGCGAACACCTTCACCAAGACCGGCTACACCTTCGCCGGTTGGAAGGATGCACAGGGCAATACCTACACCGATGGCCAGACCGTAAAGAACCTCGTGACCGAGGACAGCATCGTTCTGACGGCACAGTGGACTGCCAACACCTACGTGGTCATCTTTGAAGCTGGCGAGGGTGAGGGCAGCATGGAAAACCAGCGCTTCACCTACGACGCCGAGCAGGCACTGACTGCGAACACCTTCACCAAGACCGGCTACACCTTCGCCGGTTGGAAGGACGCACAGGGCAATACCTACACCGATGGCCAGACCGTGAAGAACCTCGTGGCTGAGGGTGATATCACCTTGATGGCCCAGTGGACGAAGAAGGCAGACGTCAAGAGCGGCGATATCGACATCAGAACGTTTATCGTTATGGCTGTGCTGGCGATGTTCAGCCTCTGCGGCATTGCCTTTGTGTGCCTGAAAAAGCGCAAGGAAAACAACTGATTCTGCTGACGCAGAGAGAAAGAGCAATGGTTCTGCCATAGCTCCGTAAGAAAGGGTGTAACCCCAGTGTGGGGTTACACCCTTTCTTTCTTGCGCGATTGGGGGTTCAGCGGATTCCCTGTGCGGACAGCGAGGCCTGAATGGAGCGCCGCTGGATCAGAGTCGGCTGGATGGTGATCTTCTGCGGCGGCTGCTTTCTTCCCTTTATGAGCCGACGTCCTCCCTGTCATTTGAGGAGGTTTCTATCCTGTTTTCCATCATCCGGCGGCTCAAGGCGAAGGGGCTTTGCATCCTGTACATTTCACATCGCATGGAAGAGATTTTTGAGATGTCTGACCGGGTGAGCGTTCTGAAGGACGGCCGGTATGTTGCAACGCTGCAAACGGCGCAAACCGATCAGCAGGAGCTCGTGTCGCTTATGGTCG
This sequence comes from uncultured Eubacteriales bacterium, assembly GCA_902475855.1. Classification (GTDB taxonomy): domain Bacteria; phylum Bacillota; class Clostridia; order Oscillospirales; family Oscillospiraceae; genus JAZOXB01. The sequence goes on along the minus strand of CABSBF010000116.1, from coordinate 2,213 downwards.
GGCGGAAATTGCAGGACTACTACCTGATCGCAAGACAGCCGGAAAAGCGGGAGCCGATTCTCACGGTGGAGCATCTGACGCGCAAGGGCGTGTTTGAGGACATTTCCTTTACGCTCAACCGCGGCGAGGTGCTTGGCATTTCCGGTCTGGTCGGTGCGGGACGTACCGAGGTGGTGCGCGCGATTTTCGGCGCCGACCCGATCGACAGCGGTACAATTCGGCTGTACGGGAAGGAGCGGCGGTTCAACCACCCGCTGAAGGCGATCCGATGCGGAATCGGTCTTGTACCGGAGGATCGGCGGACGCAGGGCGTGCTGCTCGGCAAGAGTGTCCGGCAGAACATTTCCCTTGTGAATATCCGCTTCAACAGCAGATGCGGGCTGATCGACTTCAAACGGGAAAAACAGGACGCAAAGGTCTATTCCGAAAAGCTGCGTGTGAAGGCCAACAGCATGGACACGCTTCTGCGGCATCTTTCCGGCGGCAATCAGCAGAAGGTGGCAATTGCCAAATGGCTAAGCTGCAAGGTCGATATCCTGATCATGGACGAACCGACCAGAGGTATCGACGTTTCCGCGAAGCGGGAGATCTACGGTCTGATTAAGGAGTATGTAGAGCAGGAGGGCGGAAGCGTGATCATCGTTTCCTCCGAGCTGCCGGAGATCATCGGCGTTTGCCATCGCACGCTTGTTATGCAGGAGGGACACTTGACGGCAACGCTGGAGCGCGCGTAGATGGACGAAAATACAATTATGCAGTATTCAACCTTAAGGGAGTGGAACAATGAAGCAAAATAGAAAGCCGCTTTCTGTCAACCTTGTAAAAAAGCACCCGCTGCAGCTGCTCATGGTGGCGCTCTTTGCGGTGTGCATGATCTTCGTGCCGAAGTTTGCAACGATGGGCAACCTTGTCAATATGCTGATTCAAGTTTCCTTCAACGCCATTGTTGCGACCGGCGCAACGTATGTGATTCTGGTTGGCGATACAGACCTTTCCTCCGGCGCGGTGGGCGGCCTGGCGGGGATGATGGTGAGCTATCTCGTCCTGAATATGCCGGAGATCAGTAAGCTGGGCGGTATCAGCGTCATGAAGACAAAGGTGATCGCGCACGTGATCGCTTCCAGCCTGGCGGCCTTCACCGGCTGCCTGTATGCCTCCAAGCTGCTTTCCGGTCAGCCGCAGGCCTGCGACGGTTATGAGCTGACGGCAATGGCGTCCGTTGCGATCGGCGGCACTTCCATGCGCGGCGGCGTGTCGAACACGATTCTCGGTATCATTGTGTTCGGTATGCTGAACAACAGTATGAACCTTCTGGGAATCTCATCGTACTGGCAGATGGTGATCACGGGTATCATTATCGCCGTATCGGTGATTGCCGACGGAATTCTCAACAAAGAATAAAAGGAGATTAGAAAATGTCATTTGCAGATGGAGGCCATCATGAAACGACCGCCCGGCAGAAACCAACGGGGCGGCGGCAGGCTTCGCAGGGTGTATCCAGTCAGCAAAGCGGACTGCGCTTGCAGGCTCTGCCTCTACTACAGAAAAAAGAGAGGCTGCTCCATGGAGGCCTGTCCGGTACTGGATGTCCGGCTATCCTGTGGTGCGGCCTCTTTTTATGAAGCCGTTCATGCAGCATTTGCCGATGCAAGACACATCCCGCTTCAAAGACGGCTTTCACATCTCTACGACAGAAAGGATGATGCCCCTATGATTTTTCAAACCGATCAGCACAAACAGCGTTTTGAGGCACAGAAACTGTACCTGCGAAAGCCGGATCATCGCAGCCTTGCTGTGCTGTATCTTCTGACTGCGGATCACACCTTGTGGTTCAAGACAAGGCGATACTTTTCCGACCGTGGCAAAGTCGATCTGCAGGCAGTACGCCTCGGCGATGTGTCCACAGACTGCTATGCTCTTTGGAAAGCGGTCAAAGAATTGCAAACCGGCCAGCGGCAGATCTCGCTGTGTGAGCTGGCTGATAGCAGCGTGATCTCAGATCGAGCCTTTCGCCTGATCGTGCAGGCCGTCACCATCGCCCGCTTCGGTGCGGCGGTGCTGGAAGCGGAGGTGCGCCATGCTTAAAGCTGTGATCTCACATAACGAACAGAGCACCATGGAATATAACGATACGCTCGTCCGACAGATCATCGAATGCGTAGTGGTGGAATCAAAAGAGAAAATCAAGGTGGTCTTTATCGGCGGCACGGAAA
>CABSBF010000115.1 GCA_902475855.1 uncultured Eubacteriales bacterium | reverse complement strand
GGCTCTGTGGGTATGTGTAGGAATATCGATTTTATTAAACTCTGTTTCGCTCTTTCAAGAGAAATAACCACATTTCTATCTCAAGGATACCACCCCCCGGCTGTACCCGGCAGGTCGGTGCCTTTGCCGTAGCCTACGTGGAATTTGAAAAGCTGAACGCCAATGCTTGTATATGATAAAGAAGCAAACTAAAAATGACAGCTTGCATGTGTTTTATGATTGGATTACCGTCTTCATCAAGAAGGGGAGTCATACCGCTTACCCCCATGCCACTTGATACCAGATAATGAACTCCTGTTTCCCGATCGATAATGATCTTTAATATTCCACCATTGATATGCTCTTTTAATACTATTTCAAATCTCCCCATACTTTTTCGCCTCTCCCCAAAATATTTATATCTATTACCGAACACGTGCATAATAGTAGTCCGCGTTATTTCATTTGCGGCATTGGCGCATCCTTTCCTTGGCGATTGTCTGGTTTGCTGAGGTTATTATAGCACCGAGCCATAAATCTTATGTTAAGATACAGATGCTGGGGTGTTGAAGTAAGCAGTTTTCTTCACTTCTCCGGGTGCTCTGACATGAGAAGCAGGCTTTGGAGCCGGCGGCGTGTAGGAGTATCGAAGCAAAGAACCAAAAGTAAACGCTCATGAGTGGCGCGGATAAATGGCCGCGCCACTCATGATTGCTTTCAATAAAGGGCAGCTGCGGAGATGTTCCTCTCCGCAGCCGCGTTACGGTTTGTCAGCGCTTCAGCAGCACCTTCAGATCTGCCTCCGGCGTGGTGATGGGGGCGATGCCGAAGTGCTCGACCAGATAGTTCAGCACATTGGGAGAGATGAACGCTGGGAGCGTCGGACCAAGGCGGATGTTTCGGATGCCCAGGTGCAGCAGCGTCAGCAAAATGCACACCGCCTTCTGCTCATACCACGAAAGCACCAGAGACAGAGGCAGGTCGTTAACCCCGCAGCCAAAGGCGTCCGCCAAGGCCAGCGCGATCTTCACAGCTCCGTAGGCGTCGTTACACTGTCCTACATCCATCAGCCGCGGCAGCCCGCCGATGGTCCCAAGATCCAGGTCGTTGAAGCGGAATTTGCCGCAGGCCAGCGTCAGCACCACAGTGTCGGCAGGCGTCTGCTTGACAAACTCGGTATAGTAGTTGCGCCCCGGGCGCGCACCGTCGCAGCCGCCAACCAGGAAGAAGTGCCGGACGGCGCCGCTTTTTACCGCGTCAATCACCTGCTCCGCCACGCTCAGCACCGCACCGTGACCGAAGCCGGTCATGACCGTGCCGCCGCCGTTGATGCCGGTGAACGGCTTGTCCTCGTTGTAGCCGCCAAGCTCCAATGCCTTTTCGATGACAGGGGTAAAGTCCTTATCCTCGCCGATGTGCGTCAGTTCCGGGTAGGATACCACCGCCGTGGTGAACACGCGGTCGGCGTAGCTTGCTTTCGGCGGCATCAGGCAGTTGGTGGTAAACAGCACCGGCGCGGGGATGTCGGCAAACTCCTTCTGCTGGTTCTGCCACGCCGTGCCGAAGTTGCCCTTGAGGTGTGGGTATTTCTTCAGCTCCGGATAGCCGTGGGCTGGCAGCATTTCGCCGTGCGTGTAGATATTCACGCCCTTGCCCGCCGTTTGCTCCAGCAGCAGCTTCAGGTCATGGAGATCATGGCCGGTGATGACGATGAACGGCCCCTTCTCCACTGTCAGCGGGACGGTCACGGGCGTGGGCGTGCCGTAGGTCTCGGTGTTGGCCTTATCCAGCAGCGCCATGCACTGGAGGTTCTTCTCGCCCACCTCCATCACGATGGGCAGCAGCTCGTCCATGCCCCAGTCCTCGCCCACGGCAAACAGCGCCTTAGCAAAGAAGCGGTTTACCTCCTCGTCGGCATAGCCCAGCATCATAGCGTGATGGGCGTAAGCCGCCATGCCGCGCACGCCGAAGAGGATCAGGGATTTGAGGCTGCGAATATCCTCCTGCGCGTTCCAGAGCAAGTTCATATCATAATCATCGTTTCGCCCACAGCGGGAGCCGCAGCCGGAGCAACCGGGAACAAGGCGGGCCTTTTCCTCGTGTACCCGATCGATCAGCTCCCGAATGGTCTTTTCGTTGAAGCTCACATTGGTGACGGTGGTGAACAAGCCCTCGATCATCAGCCGCCAAGTCCCCTCATTCGCATCCGGGGCATTATCTACTGCACGGGACAGTCCAACCAGAGCGCCAGTCAGCTGATCCTGGAGTTCCGCCACCTCAGCGGTTTTTCCGCAGACGCCGGCTTTTCCGGTACAACCGGCGCAGCCTGCCGTCTGCTCACACTGAAAGCAAAACATTCTGTTATCCATTGTCGTTCGTCTCCTTCTGCTTTTTAGTTCAGAACCTGCATCTCCGGGTTCTTCTCCCCGAATTTCTCCCGCAGCGCGCTGCAGATATCCTCCCGGGACTTGCCCTGCTTCTCACCGTTTTTAATGAGCTTGTACGCCTGAAACAGCGCCGAGGGGCCGATCTCGCTGCTGAAAAAGCCGATGCCCTGATTCCATGCCAGCAGCTCGAACACGTCGTCCAGCGCGGCGCTTTCCACCCCGTGGATATATGCCTTTACCAGCTCCCGCGCCGCCTGCCGCATCCGTCCCGCACCGACAGCGTTGGTCAGGGACAGCAGCAGCCGCGTTTCGTAGGGCAGTACGCGCTTCTCGCTCTGCCATGTGGTCTCCCAAAAATCCACGGCGATCTGCCCCAGCTTTTCATCGATCATGGGATAGTTCAAAAGAGCCAGCGGCTTGAAGGGAGCGGAGCTGTCGCCTTCCTTCTTCTCCACACGGCAGAACCAGACATGGAACTCCGCCTCACCCCGCTGCTCGGTGTGGTGCTCGTAGCCCAAGCCCTCCATGACAGCGTACAGTGGATGCGGCTCAAAGGTCTGGATGATGTGTAATCCTTCGCCCACCTCCAACGCCTCGGCTCTTTTCTTCAGCCCTTCAAAGAAGCTGCCCTGTATATGGCGCACATCCACGGTCTGAAACCCCTGCGCCTTATTCTTCCAGTTTTCATAACTCATAGTCGTTGCCTCTCTTGCAGAAAGCTCACGCCTCTTCGAAGGAATCCTTACCCACGCCGCACAGGGGGCACTCAAAATCCTCCGGCACCTCGCTCCACGGCGTACCGGGAGCGATGCCGCCCTCTGGGTAACCTATGCTCTCGTCGTATTCCCAGCCGCAAACGCTGCATACATACTTCATTGTGCTTCTTCCTTTCTTTTTCTAATGATTTTGTTATTCTTCCACCAGCCGACCGTCCACCGTGACGGTGACCACCTGCCACGGAATGAACTTCCCGCTCTGCTGGAGCGCCTTTTTCGCCGCCAGCTCCAGCCCGCCGCAGCAGGGTACCTCCATGCGGACGACGGTAACGCTCTTGATGTCGTTTTCCCGGATGATCTCCGTCAGCTTTTCGGCATAGTCCACGCTGTCCAACTTGGGGCAGCCCACCAGCGTGATGTGCCCCTTAATGAACCGCTCGTGGAAAGCG
>CABSBF010000114.1 GCA_902475855.1 uncultured Eubacteriales bacterium | reverse complement strand
AGTTTGCAGGGATTTTGTACTCACTCGAATTGTCATCGGACGACAATCAGGTTGTTCACGAGGAGGCCGGTTCTCATGCCGCAGGCACACTTCCAACTTCGCCAGAGCTGGAACAGGCCACACCTATGCCTGACCCCACGCTGACGGTGGACGATATGCGCAGCTATGGGTATCTGGATAGCGATATGCTCCCACTTTCCAAGGATCGGGCGGTGGAGCTGCTGGAGCATGACATCACGGTTTATATGCTCTATCCCGACAACGCCGAGGAAATGGTTTTTGAGGCCGAGGACATCATCAAGCACGATGGAATGTTCGGGATTACAAGACCGGATTGGGATGCGGTCAAAGGCCATATCCCGCCCCGCGATGTGGAGCAGCGTTTTTTGAACAGTCCCACCGATTCTATGGCGATCTACCAACTGCGCCGGGATGCGCCGGTGGAGCTGCGTTTTGCCAACCTCGGCAGTCTGGCCGCGCCGCCTGACCCGGCCAACTATGAAGCCGTCTATACCCGTGAGGTGTACCCGGACGATGATACCGGCAGAATCCTTGAAAACTTCTACTACATTTTCAACGACGAGCGCCCCGGCGATTTTGTGGGACACAGCCTCTCCGTCAGCGACATCGTTGCGCTGAAACAGGACGGCAAGGTATCCTATCACTACTGTGACAGCATGGGATTTCAGGAGCTGCTCGCCTTTCAGAAACCGGAGAATTATCTGAAAGCCGCCGAGATGTCGATGGAAGATGATTACGGCATGATCGACGGCATTATCAACAACGGCTCCAAACAGCCCACCGTTGCCGACCTTGAGGCACAGGTCAAGGCCGGTATGTCCATCTCCCTGATGGATTTGGCAGAGGCGGCACACCGGGAAAAGAAGAAATCTGTGCTGGAGCAGCTCAAAAGCCAACCGGCCCAAGAACGTCCACACAAAACAGCGCCCAAAAAGAGCGCGGAAAAGGAGCTTTGATATGAACATCACCTTTGAAGAACGCCAGCTTATGAGCCTCTACAACACCGGCACCCGCACGGGCTTGATCGCGGCGCTGGAGGAAATGCGCGGCTACCTCGCTGCGGATGAAACGGAGCTGCGGGAGCTGACGGACAGCGCCATCGCAAAGCTGCGCAGGATGAGCGACGCGGAATATGACGCGCTCGACCTGTTCCCCGATTTTGAAAAGGAGGATATGGATGCCGAGTAAAGTACAGCTCTATGCGCAGATGGCAGACCGCACGGCGGAGCAGATCACGGGAAGCTACCAGAAGTGGACGGCATTTCTGACCACCGCCGCAAGGCTGTATAAGTACCCCTACAACGAGCAGCTCATGATCTTCGCCCAGCGCCCGGAAGCCACGGCCTGCGCGGAATACGACCTTTGGAATAAGCAGATGCGCCGCTATGTGCGGCGAGGCAGCAAGGGCATCGCCCTTGTGGATACCAGCAGCGACCAACCCAAACTCCGATATGTATTTGATGTTTCCGACACCAGCGGCGGCGAGAACTCTCGCCGCCCTTATCTTTGGGAATATCGGCAGGAGCATCGTGGGGTGGTATCTGCGGCGCTGGAGCAGCGCTTCGACGTTTCCGGCGAAAACGGACTTGCCGATCAGATGGAGCGTGTGGCGGCGCAGCTTGTAGATGAATACTGGCACGACAACCGGCGCGATATTGTCGGCATCGTTGACGGTTCCTTTCTGGAAGGTTATGATGAGTTCAATATCGGAGCCGCTTTTCGGAACGCCGCCGTTGTCAGCACCACCTATGCGCTGCTGTCCCGCTGCGGGATGCAGCCGGGAGATTACTTCGAGCATGAGGATTTTCTGAATGTCTTTGATTTCAATACCCCGCAGACCGTCGCCGCTCTTGGAACGGCCATCAGCCAGTCCAGCGAGCTGGTGCTGCGGCAGATCGAAGTCACCATCAAGAATTACGAGCGCGAGAAAATCGCGGAAAGGAGCGAAAGCCATGAGCGAACTGACCTACACCCGCAGCGGGGATTATCTGATTCCCGATCTGAGCCTGACCGAGCAGCCGCAAGCCCCGCTGGGCAAGTACGGCAGGATGCGGAAGGATTACCTGAAGGAGCATCGTCCGGTGCTGTGGAACAGCCTGCTGCTGTCCGAGAAGCTGTACCCCCATCTGCGGGAGATCGACGAGGCAGCGAACAACCGACTGGAACAGATGATGCCGGAGCTGATGAAGTCGGCAGGCGTGACGGAAGCGCTGAAAGCCAGCGACCCGATGAAGTGGGTAGGGCTGATGAACACGCTGAAAGCGCAGGCCGAGGAAACGATCCTCACGGAACTGGTGTTCAGCTAAATATGTTCGATGCCCCTGCTGGGGCGCAGATGTCCTTCTTCCCCTCAGAGGCAGAACAAATTCAATCCATCGCAGAAGCGGAGAGTGTAACACCCTCCGCTTTTTCTATGTTCATTTCTCAGGATAATATTGACCACATCCTGCGCGCGGGCGGTAATGCGGATGCAGCGCGGATGAAAATTGCTGCGGAATTCTCCAAGCAAAAGCCTTTAGAGGATCGCGCGGCATTTCTGAAAGCTCTTTACCACGGCGGCAACGGCCTGATTACGGATAACGGCAGGTTTTCCGCATGGTACGGGGACGATGGTATCCATATTGCAACCGGAGATACCTCTCGTTATCTTCGCTCTGCACAAGTGATAGGCTGGGCAGATGCGGCGGAGCGTATTGAGGAACTTCTGGACGGCGGCGCATTTGCCACCAATCTGGAGGTCACGGAAGCCCCGCGCTATGAGCGGCTGGGTATTGCTGTGGATGTTTGGAACCTTTATCACGATTTCTCGGATGAAGCAAAGTCGCTGGGGTATCTGTCCTGCTTGGGCAATATCCATAGCACCAGCTTTCCAGAGGAAACGGAGCGTCTGACGGACGATCTGCTGAATCCGGCGTTCCGGGAAAGGCTCCTGTCGGAATACAAGGTATTCATGGACGCCTACCGCGAAAACCGTGCGCTGCTGCGCTTCCATTACCACAAGCCGCAGGCACTTCTCACACGTTTGGAAGATCTGTCCCTTCCACGAAAGGAATTCCGCTCCGATATGGAGGCTGTTCCAGCAACCGGCAGGTTTATCACCGAAGATGAAATTGCTGCTTCTCTTGCAAACGGAAGCAGCTTTGAGGGTGGAAAGACCCGCATCTATGAGTTTTTCCAGACTTCGCACACCCCAAAGGAGAATGCCGATTTTCTGAAAAAGGAATACGGCATCGGCGGGCATACCCATGCCGTATCCAGAGAAAGCGGCAGCTACGAAGATCACGGCAGCAAAGGCATCACGCTGAAAAAAGCGGGCTGTGCAGATGTTCAAATGAATTGGAACAAGGTCGCTTCGCGTATCGCTGAGCTGATTCGGATGAACCGCTATTTTACACCAGACGAACAGGCACTTTATGATAAGGCGCAGGCACAGGATGTAGTGCGAAACACCGCCTACGACAGCTATAACGCCATCAAGGAAGCCCACCCGGACAACATCGTGCTGTTTCAGGTGGGGGATTTCTTTGAG
>CABSBF010000113.1 GCA_902475855.1 uncultured Eubacteriales bacterium | reverse complement strand
GAACATGGCAAAGTTAGACGATTTGATCCAGCAGAAGCAGCAGAGGGACGAGGACTGGAAGAGCAGAAAGGCGGCGGAGCGCGAGGAATTGGGACAGCTTTCCGACGATGCGGTCATGCGCGTCACCAGCGAACCCGGCGCATACCTCCACTATCTGGACACGCAGGCCATCAACCCGCGATACAGCGCATCCAATGTGATGCTGGCGATGGCGCAGAACCCGGAGATCACTTACATCAACAGCCTGGAGGTGTGGAACCGGCTGGGGCGCAGCGTTAACCGCGATGAGAACGGCATGAAGATCCGTGTGTCAGACACCTATGTGAAGGACGGAAGGGAGTATCACGGCTATAAGATCGGGCGTGTGTTCGATATTTCCCAGACCCACGGCAAGGCCGGTGTTCCGGCGCTGAGCCTGAAAGACAATACACCGGAAATGGACGCCGCCCTGCGCCGACTGCTGGACAGCTCCCCCGTTCCCGTGGTCACCAGCAGCACCATGTACCAGGACGCCGTTTATGATCCTAAAACGCAGAGCATTACGGTATCCAGCCGCCTGATCGACAGCAAGATCTTTGCGGCGCTCTCCCGTGAGATCGTCCACGCCGGTATCCATGACCACGGACGCTATCCCTACTATACCCGCGAGGACTGCGCCATGGACGCCGAGAGCGTCAGCTATATGCTCTGCCGCAATTTCGGCGTGGAGACCCCGCAGCCCGATGTGAGCCGCGTGGGGCAGGTATTCGACGGCATGGAGGTGCAGGATCGCCGCGGCGTGGTGGACAGCCTGCAAAAGTATTTTCGTAAGCTGCAAAATGATATTCAGCGTGAGATCTCTCCGCAGGAGCGCAAGCAGCCGGAACAGAATCGGCCCGTTCGCTGAGGAAGGAGGACGAAGCGTGAAAAAGAAAGTTTCGTTTGCTCTCTGCACGGCGCTGATGCTGTGCAGCATGAGTGTCGCGGCGTTGGCCGCAGAGCCCATGACAGAAGCCGATACAGTATCCACGATGCTCTCTGCCGCAGATACGCTCCCCGGCATTTCCGCCTATCCTGCTGAAGTCAGAGCCAGTGAGGAAAACGGTGTGTACCGACTAGAAAAGGTCTATTACCTGACCGCAAAGGACGATCCCGCCACGATCCCCACCGCTGACTTTGAGCGCGAGGGACGCACCTATACGCTCCTTGATTTGCTGAAAAATGACCAGACAGAAACGGACACGCGGGAACATATCGAGGTGGTCACGCTGGAAAGCAAGACCAAGGACATGGTGGAAATTCTGAAAATGCTGGAGCCGAAGCTGGAGGTCAAGACCGAGGACGGCTATGAGGGTGTCCTGTCCCTTGACCACACTACCATTCAGGTGGAGGCAGCGGGCTACGGGACCAGCAGCCGCACGGTGACGGCGGAGCGCACCTATCCCAACCTCTCCGACGCGGATGTGTCCCTTGTTCCCAAGTCTGTCAATGAAAATGGCCGCACCCTGACACTTGCCGATGTGAGCTGGCAGGAGGCGGCTGTCGATCCCACGGACGGCTATGACATTCCCATTCGCTACACCGCTGTGGCAAGCTACACCGGCACCGCCACCAGCAAATATGCCACCGGCTACACCGTCACGGCGGACTATAAGGGTGACGTCACCCGCACAAGCTGTGATACGGTGATCTACACCGCCGTTTTTTCCAGCGTCGGTGCTGCGGCATCGGCAAAGAGCGGAGTTGATTTTAACTGGCTGTGGCTGCTGATCCCCGTGGGTGCTGCGGCGCTGGGCGGCTGCGGCTATGCCGGTTACAAAGGCTACAAGCACTACATCAATAAGAAAAGAGGGTACGCCGCATGAAAAAATATCTGACCACGCTGCTGGCCGCCTGCTGTATGCTGGCGGCTTTTTCCATGCCTGCATCAGCACTGGAGTATCACTTTGACGGCCCGGACGCAGGGCTGTTCGGACGCCCCACCTCGGACGATACCATTTATGTCACGATGGACAAGCCTGTGAATACCGACCGGAGCAAAAACGCCGCCTACATCCCGCCTGCTTTTGGCTCGCCTACCTCTTATACGCTGAATGCCGGAGAGCTGCTGACACCAAACCTTGTGAGCGGTTCGGCCACGGGAACGGTCAGCGGCACAGGCGGTGTGACCGTCCTGCCGCCCTCCGCTTCCAGCAGCACCGCTGGTGGAAATACCGGCTCCTACACGCCGGTAAAGTACACCGCGGTCACGAAAGACCTCTATTACAGCGGCGGCTACCTCGGTACACTGAAAATTCCCACCCTCGGCCTGTCCGTCAAGGTGTATCAGGGGACGGATGCAGACGCGCTCCGCAAGGGCGCGGGCCATTTTGCCAGCACCTCCATTTGGGAAGGCAATGTGGCCATCGCCGGTCACAACCGCGGCGTCAACAATCACTTTGGCAAAATTCACACCCTTGACATTGGCGACACCATCAAGCTGACCACCCAGCTCGGCACACGCAGCTATGAGGTGTACTCTGTCAGTAAGATCGGCGTGGACGATACCAGTGTTCTGAACGACAGTACGGAGAACATCATCACTCTTGTCACCTGCGTGATGAATCAGCCGGATTACCGCTGGTGTGTGCAGGCGCGAGAAAAATGATGAGATGCTGTGATGGTCATAGAAAATTAACGATTTGTGACAGCAAGAAATCATTGCATAGCGGGCAGTGGCCTGATAAAATAAAGTAGAGGATGAGAAGCTATCCTCGAAAGGAAGTGTCACATGGTAATCAAGTATTCCAAGGATTCGCTGAAATTTCTGAGCAAGCTGGATAAGAAGTCCGTTGCCCGGATTAGGGCGGCGATTCAGGACTTGACCTTGACTCCCCCGAAAGGAGATATTAAGGTCATGCAGGGGTACAATGATGACCGGAAACGGCTCAGAGTTGGCTCGTGGCGCATCATTTATAAGTATGGTGTTGATAATGAGATCGACATTCTATTCATTATTGACATCGGAAACCGAGGAGACATCTACAAGTAAGGAGGTAGTATTTATGTCTGACATGGCTATTGACGCTGCCCGCATGATGGATATGCTGCCTGACGAAGATAAAAACTTTGCCTATGAGTTCATCAAGAAGCTGGTAAAAGCGTGGGACCCCGACTTCACAAAAGTGACGCCGGAGGAGGCACAGCGCATCAAGGCGGCAGAAGAAAGCGGCTTTGTCGCGGACAGCGATATTGACTGGGATCATCTCAGCGCCATCGTATAACAGAAGATGGATACCGTTGATCTGATCGAACGGAAGCTGGGCGAGGTTGAAAATGCTGCGGCTTTATCTGCTGCCCGATACACAGCCGACGAAATGTTTTCCCGCATAAGAACGAATCAAACATCAACAGGAAGAAAACCGCTCTGAGAAATCAGGGCGGTTTTCTTGCAAAATAGCATCAATGTTAATAACTTCCCCAAATAGAAAGTTTTTAACATTGATGTGAAAAACTTTTCTGTGCTTCTTTTCCTCGTTTTTTGACACACGGCAGCTGCCGCGATACTATGAACCCATCAAAGGATTTGGAGGTACACACCATGAAGCGAGGAAGTTTTGCAGCCGGTTTTCTTACCTGCCTGCTGTTGGCTGGCGTTACTACCACGGCGTATGCTGCCGGGATCATGGCAGAGCGCAGTCACCACCGCGTTGTCGTAGATGGAAAAGAAGCGCAGATGGAAGCCTATGTCATCAACGGCA
>CABSBF010000112.1 GCA_902475855.1 uncultured Eubacteriales bacterium | reverse complement strand
GCGACGTCGTCTCCAGCGAATTCTGAAAATTTCCGCTGATGGTGACATAGCAGACGTCGTAATTCCCAACGCCCAGCGAGCGTAGGAAGTCCACGCGCGTGCTGTCACCGATCTGCGCGTTGGTGACAAAGGGCATACATTCGTTCACGCGCTCTTCGTCTTTGTCCACCGCCATCACCTGATGGCCCAGCTCATTGAGCTGCATGGCAAGATGCCGCCCAAAGCGGCCAAGTCCGATCAACAATACCGTTTTCATCGTGCGCTCCTTTCAGCCTACGGTGATCATTTCCTTCGGATATCGGGCATAGCTCAGATCGTGCCCGGAGAACGCGGCGTAGATCAAGGTCAGTCCCCCGACGCGCCCGAAGAACATCAAAAGAATGAGGATGCCTTGCGAGAACGTCCCGAGCTGCGGTGTCAGCCCGAGCGTCAGCCCCACGGTACCCGCGGCGGACGCTGTTTCATAGAGACAGGCACCGAGGGGAAGCTCCTCCGCTGTGCTGATGACCGCCGCCCCCGCAAAGGTCAGCCCCAGATACAGCAGCAGAATGGCGGCGGCGTTGCGGACAGTGGATGTCTCCAATCTGCGGTGGAAGAGCTGCAGATCTTCTCGCCTGCGGAAGGCGGCAATGGCGTTGGCGATGAGCACTGCGAGCGTCGTGACCTTCATGCCGCCCGCCGTGGAGCCGGGTGCTCCGCCGATGAGCATCAGCAGCGTCGTGACCGCCTGCGAGGTATCGCTCATTTCCGTTAAATTGGCCGTGTTGTACCCTGCCGTTCGCGGCGTGACCGCCTGAAAGAGCGAGGCCAGAACCCGCTCTCCCGCAGGGAGATCCGCAAAGTCCGTCAGATAAAAGAGAAGTGCCGGAAGCGCGATCAAAACCGCCGTTGCGCTCAGAATGACCTTGCTCTGCATCCGGTAACGCCGCAGGTGCAGACCGTGCGTACAGACATCGTCCCACGTTAGAAAGCCGATGCCGCCCACGATGATCAGCAGCATGATGACGATGTTGACCAGCGGGTCTGCGGCATAGGCCGTCAGCGAGGGATAGAGGGCGTCTGCCCGCCCCAGAATATCGAAGCCCGCATTGCAGAAGGCGGAAACGGAATGGAAAACGGACATCCATACGCCCCGCAGTCCATAGTCCCGGCAAAAGGCTGGCAGCAGCGCCAGCGCGCCCAGCAGCTCGACCAGAAAGGTCCCCTTGAGGATAAATCTCGTCAGGCGCACGATGCCGCCCACCGCAGGGGCGGAGATGGCGTCCTGCATGGCGCTGCGCTCCTTGAGCGTGATGTTCCGTCCGGCGAGCATCAGGAAGGTCACCGCACCGGTGATCACCCCAAGCCCGCCAATCTGGATCAGCAACAATATGACTGTTTGACCGAAGGCGGACCAGTAGCTGCCGGTATCCTGCACCACCAGCCCCGTCACGCAGACAGCGGAAGTGGAGGTGAACAGTGCCTCATGAAACGGCGTCCAGACCCGCTCTACTGTGGCGATAGGCAGCATCAGCACCAACGCCCCCAGCAGGATCACGCCTGCAAAGCCGAGGATCATGAGCTGAAAAGACGTCAGATGCCGTCTTAAACGGAGATCTGTTCCCACCACGGCGCTCACCTCCTGTGTTTCTAAAAGACTTTCCGTCATAATATCTTTTCGATGCGAAAAAGGCGGTCTGCCTTTCCTGTTGTGGAAGGCAGGCCGCCTTTTCTATTGACTTACTCGATGGCGATCTTGCTGGAGGAGGTAAGCTTCTTCGGCTCCTCCTTCGGGATGAGCACGGTCAGCACGCCGGACTCGTACTTGGCCTTCACATCCTCGGGCTTCACGTCGCCGACGTAGAAGCTGCGGGAGCAGGCGCCGGAGTAGCGCTCCTGACGCAGCACGCGGCCCTTCTTGTCCTCCTCGTCCTTGTCAAGGCCCTTCTCCGCGCTGACGGTCAGGTAACCGTCCTGCACGTCCACATGGATCTCGTCCTTCTCGAAGCCGGGCAGCTCCACCGCAAAGCGGTAAGCCTTGGCGTCGTCCGTCTCGCGGATATCGGTCTTCATAAGGTTTCTTGCGTGCTTGCCGAACAGCGGGCTGTGACCGCCGAAGAAACCGTTCTCAAAGAAGTCATCAAACATGTTTTCACCATAGATGCTGGGTAACATAACAATTCCTCCATTCGAGATGAAATGACAGATTAGAATGATATAGGAAGCGCGGCGGCGTGTTCCGATCGCACAAGCATTAAGCACTTGCGGCGGTCAAAACCGCGGCAGCAGATACATTCATCCTGCGCACGGTATTCCATGCACGATATGCATCTTCTTTCTCTATCCGTCCTTCTTTCCTCGTTCTGCTGTACAGTTTATCTTTTTCCCTTGCAAAAGCAAGAAACTGTCGGTACAATAAAAAAGAAATCTATTGTGCCGAAAGCACAAGATTGGAGGAATATACCGCATGGGCGAAGCAACATGGGAAATGTGCAGCGCCGAAACGCTGCTTGAACAGTTCTTTGCGCAGGACGATCTCGGAAAACTCACCGTCAGCACGGGCGAACTTCTGGGCTGCCCGCTTCTGGTGCTGGACGACACCTTCCACGTCGCGGCGCACCACCTGCCGCTCGGCTTTTCCGATGCGCTCTTTGAAACCGCCGTGCGCCGCGGCGAGATCTCCTATGAGGCCGGCGCAATCATCAGCAGAAACCCAATGCTCACAGCCGGTTGGGCGGACTATGTCCAGCTGGCGGACAGCCCCTATCGGCGGCGTTTTGCGCCGCTCGTCAGCGCGGGCGTGCGCCTCGGCTGCCTGATCTGCGTGGATACGGACGGACATTTGGAAAAGATCCCGCCGCAGACCTGGGAGCTGGTGGAGCACATCCTCTCCAAGCAGATGTTTGTGGAGGCGAGCCATCAGGACAAGCTCTTTGAAACGGCAGAGGACATTCTCATGCACCTGCTGGACGGCGGATTTTCCTCCGCCGCGCATTTTCAGCTTCAGGCCTCCGGCACCTATCTTGCGGACTTTCATCCGCGCGCCTTCGCCCTCATCGACCTTGAGACCTATCACAGCGCTTACATGGGAAAGCGGCACTTAAAGGAGGAACTGGAAGCGCAGATTCCCGACAGCCACCCCTTTTTATATAAGGGTGACGTCTTTCTCTTCCTTCACCGGGAGGGAGATGGCGACATCTTTTCCGAGCTTGCGGAGGAATTTCAGCTCAAGATCCTCATCTCCGCGCCGATCGACGATCTTTTCACCCTTCCGCAGCTCTACCGCACGGCGCGCGAGGCGCTGGAGCTGATGAGGGATGCGCGCTTCCACGGCGAAGCCGTCTGCTCGGCGCAGCAGCTGCGCACACCGCTGCTGCTGAAAAATCTGGAGGGCCGGGGCGACCTTGTTTCGCCGGAGCTTCGCCGCCTTGCCGTTCACGACCGCGAAAAGGGCACGCAGTACTGCGAAACGCTCTACCATTACCTCACCTGCTGCCACTCGCTCATCAAGACCAGCGACGCGCTCTACACCCACCGCAACACCGTGCTTTACCGCATCCGGCGCTTGCAGGAGGATTTCCTCATTCCGCTGGAGGAGCCGTCCCTGCACGCAGACCTGCTGCTCGGCGTGTCGCTCATTCTCTTTGAGACGAAAGGGCCGGACTTTTTCCTGCGCGCGCCGAAAAATGAAGCATAAAACCGGCGCGAGCACGCGCCGGTCAAATAGAAAAGGATGATATTATGAAGGAAAACAGAAAGCTTTTGAGAGAAGTCCTCAAGGA
>CABSBF010000111.1 GCA_902475855.1 uncultured Eubacteriales bacterium | reverse complement strand
TTTGAAAAAGAAAATATCGACACGAAAACGCTCACCACCGAACTGATGGTGAGCGTTTCCGGTTCTCTTGCCCAGCAAGAATCCATCTCCATCTCCGCCAATCAGAAGATGAGCTATCAGCGGCGGATGGAGCGTGGGGAATTTATCACCTGCACCGCCCCTTACGGATACCGAATCGTAAATAAGAAAGATCTTGAGATCGTCCCAGAGGAAGCCGCCACGGTGCGCTGGATCTTCGACGCATACCTCAAGGGGCGCAGCTCCGGATGGATCGCGGAGCAGCTGACGGCGAAAGGCATCCCCTCCCAGTCCGGCGCGGAATGCTGGAGAGAAACGGGGGTTCGATACCTGCTGACCAATGAAAAGTATATCGGAGACGCTCTGAGCCAGAAATCCTACAGCTGCGGTTTCCCCTTCGTGCAGAAACGAAATCACGGGGAACGCCTGCAATACTACACGGAGAACTCCCATCCAGCTATCATCGACCGGGACACCTTTGAGCGGGTGCAGGCACTGCTGCAAAAGAAAGCGCAGAAAGAGAAAAAGCGCAGAGAAAAAAGCCCTCTTGCCTTAAAAATCGTTTGCGGGAACTGCGGGACGGTGTTTCAGCGCCGAAGCAGCCAGAACGGATATGTGACCTGGGTCTGCCGAACCCACGACCGCCACGCCGCGGACTGCCCTGTAGGACGCATCCCGGAAACGGAGATCCATGCCGCCTTCCTGCGGATGTACCACAGGCTCAAAAGCAACGCGGACATCATTCTGGCCCCGGCCCTCCGGCAGCTGAACACACTGGGCACGATCTTGCGGCAGAATCATCCGCAGTTGCTGACCATCAACCGGGCCATCGCGGAAGCGACAGAAGAAAGCCATAAGATCAGCACTCTGCGAGCCAATGGCTTGCTGGACGCGGATATCTGCGCCGCCCGTATGAATGCCATCAGCGCCAGACTGGCGCAGCTTCGCGGAGAACGGCGCAGGCTGACAGAGAACGAAGCGATAGACGAAACGATGGACGCGCTCCGCAAGGTGGAGCAGACGCTTCTCAACGGACCGGAACGGCTGGACGGCTTCGATGAAGAGCTGTTCGAGCGTCTGGTGGAGAAGATCATTGCAGAGTCTCAAAACCGTATCCGCTTCCGGCTTTACGGAGGCTTGGAGCTGACAGAACAATGGGAGGTGGCGGCAAGATGATCAACCGCAAGGTGTTATACGGGTATCAGATCCAAAACGGCGCGTTGGAAATCGTGCCGGAGGAGCAGCGGGCCGTCAGTATGGTCTTTACGCTCTATAACGCCGGGGCTTCCTATCAGGCCATCTCGGACGCCTTGAACCGGCAGGGTATTCCGTATTGCCGGGAAGTGCCGCTCTGGAACAAGCATAAGGTAAAGCGCCTTTTGGAAAATCCCCGTTACACCGGTAAGGAGGGATACCCCATACTGATGGAAGCGGATATTTTCCAAGCGGCGCAGGAAAAGACGGCGGAAAAGAATGCCAGGAAGCAGTCCCACGGAGAGAAGCCTGCCATTGCGCGGTTGACTCCATACTTCCGCTGCGCCTGCGGCGGGAAGATGACCCGGCTGGGCGGCGGCTGGCAGGACAGCGGCAAGCTGTATCTGAGATGCGAAGGCTGCGGGAATACCGCGGTCGTGGACATGGAGGCGACGGTAAGCGAGACTGTCCGGCAGTTCCGAGAGCATGAGCAGCCCAGCTGTACCGCCTATGCGCCCTCCGCGGAGGTCATGCGGCTGGACAATGCCATCAACCGGGGGCTGGAGCAGCCAGACTCGCCGGAAGCGGTGATGGCGCTGATCCTGCAGGGCGCGGCAGCGCGGTATGCCTGCTGTCCAGAGCCGTCTGCCGAATCTGAGCCGTCAGATAGTCTGACAGAGGCGGATTGGAGACGCTTCCAACGAGCGGTTTCCCATATCACCATCTCACAGGATACCGAAGTAACTCTTATATTTACGGATAAAAAAGCGACAGGAAAGGATGAATGATCCATGGAAGCGACAGCAGCCACCTTAGAGCGGCGGGTGCGGGTGATCCCCGCAACCAGAAAACCGGAAGAACTGCACAGAGACCATGACGGAAAAATGCGCGTAGCGGCCTACTGCCGCGTCTCGACGGACAGCGAAGAGCAGCTCAACAGCTATGAGGCGCAAAAGACCTACTACACCCAGAAGATCCAGGACAGCCCGGACTGGGAGATGGCAGGGATCTATGCCGATGAGGGCATCTCCGGCACCAGCCTGAAAAAACGGACGCAGTTCAACAAGATGATCACCGCCTGCAAGCGGGGACACATCGACCTCATCATCACCAAGTCCCTCTCCCGCTTTGCCAGAAACACGGTGGATTGTCTGGATACGGTGCGGCTCCTGAAAGCAAACGGCATTGGGGTGTACTTCGAGAAGGAAAACATCAACACCCTCACGGAATCCAGCGAATTTCTCATCACCCTGTTCAGCGGCTTCGCCCAGGCGGAATCCGAGTCTCTCAGCAAGAATGTCGCATGGGGAAAGCAGAAGAGCGCGGAGGCGGGAAAGGTCACCTTCCAGTACAAAAAGATGCTGGGATACCGGAAGGGGGCGGACGGACAGCCGGAGATCGTACCGGAGGAAGCGGAGATCATCCGCCGCATTTACCACAGGTATCTGGACGGCTGCACCCTGGGACAGATCAAGCGGGAGCTGGAGGAGGACGGTGTTCCCACCGCACAGGGTGTAGAGCGCTGGTCTCCCTCCATCATCCACAATATCCTGACCAATGAAAAGTACATTGGAGACGCCCTGCTGCAGAAAACCTATGTGACGGACTGCATCAACAAAAAGGTCAAAAAGAACCGTGGTGAACGCACGATGTACTATGTGGAGAACAGCCACCCGGCTATTGTCTCAAAGGATTTGTTCAATCAGGTGCAGCAGGAGATGACGCGCCGGTCCAGCAAACGGAAGGTGCTGCAAAAGAGCGGGAAAACGGAACTTGGGAAATACTCCGGCAAATACGCTCTGACAGAACTGTTGGTGTGCGGCAAGTGCGGCTCCCCCTACAAGCGGGTAACATGGGCCAGAAATGGGAAAAAGCGCATCGTGTGGCGCTGCGTCTCCCGGCTGGAGTTCGGCACAAAATACTGCCAGCACTCCCCAACACTGGATGAAGGCAAGCTGCACAGCGCCATCCTCGCGGCCATGAATGAGTACGCCGCCATCCGGCAGGAGGTCTGCCCTGATGTGCTGGCCATGGCGGAGGAAGCAAGGCAGGCGTTATCTCAGGCCGGTGCACGGCTGCTACAGCTGAAGAAGCGCATGGATGAGGTGAGCTGGGAGCAAAGCGATGTGCTGGATCGGCTGCTCGTCAACATGGCCGATACTGAGCTGAATGCCAGAATGAAAGCGCTGACGGATGAGAAGGAATCCCTTAAGGCGCAGATCGCGGATGCGCAGCAGGCAGAGACAAATCTGGAGGAACAGGCTGCCAGACGCCGGCAGATGTGGGACAGCATCATGGAATGCGCCGCAGGCTATACGGAATTTGACAATGAGCTCGTCCGGCAAGTCATCCAAAAGATCACGGTGGAGGATGCGGAAATCATCCACATCCACTTCCGAGACTCGGATGTGGTGCTGGAACAGGAAGTAGAATGAATAGAAAAGGGAGAAAAGAAATGGCCATTTTTATAACCGGTGATACGCACGGTGATTTCAGCAGGCTCCTGCCTGCAGCATTCCATGAGCAACGTGACCTGACCAAAGAGGATTACCTCATCA
>CABSBF010000110.1 GCA_902475855.1 uncultured Eubacteriales bacterium | reverse complement strand
CTTTCGAATGTTTGTGTGGTAACTTCATTCTACCAGAGCCTGCAAGCTATGTCTCCTTTTTTGCTCTTTTCAATTTGCGCAACTTATTGTACCTTATCTTTCTCATCATGGCCGCAGCAAATCCGGGCGTACATCGTGTCGATGGACGGAAATGTTCGGGTAAAGTCCTGCTTTTCGCAAAAGCCACTCCTCAGACGGCGGAAAATAAAAAATTACCGTTGTTGATATGGTATCAACAACGACGCACTTGCGCTGAAATGGGTGCTGATCAATATCGCCATTTCCGCGGTGATCCTGCTGATCGTGAATATGCTGGAAAAGAAAAATCTTCTGACTGCCGGACGCGGAAGGAGGGGAACCGCATGAGCCTTCTGGTCGATATTGAAAAGAAGCTGGGCGCCTTCACCCTGCACGCGCAGTTTGAAACCTCCGGCGGGATCATGGCGCTGCTCGGCGCCTCCGGCAGCGGCAAGAGCGTCACGCTCAAGCGCATCGCCGGGATCATGACACCGGACCGCGGCCGCATCGTGCTGGACGGCAAGACGCTCTTTGACAGCGAAGCGCGCGTCAACCTGACCCCGCAGCAGCGGCGGGTCGGGTACCTCTTTCAGCAGTATGCGCTGTTTCCGAACATGACCGTCATGCAGAATATCCTCTGCGACGTTCGCTCCGGTACGAAGGCCGAACGCCGCCGGAAGGTGCAGGACAGCCTGCGCCGCTTCCGTCTGGAAGGACTGGAGAAAAAGTATCCCGCGCAGTTCTCCGGCGGCCAGCAGCAGCGCGTCGCGCTGGCACGAATTCTGGTTTCCGAACCGCGGACCATTCTGCTCGATAAGCCGTTTTCCGCGCTGGACAGCTTCCTGAAATGGAATCTGGAGCTGGAGCTGTCCGATCTATTGTCGGATTTTCAGAATCCCATTCTCTGGGTCAGCCATGATCTCGGCGAATGCTACCGCAACTGCCAGACCGTCTGCGTCATGGAAAACGGGCGGTCCGGCGCCGTTCTGGACATGAAGGAGCTGGCGCACCATCCCACCATGCAGGGCGCGGCGCGCCTGACCAGCTGCCGGAATTTTCTGCCCGCGCGCGCCTGCGCCGGCGGTGTGGAGCTGGAAGGCTGGAACATCGTGCTGCCGCTGGAGGCGCCGGCGCAGCGCGTGACCGTCGCCATAGGCATCGGCCCGCACGAGGCCCGGGTGCTTCGGGTCATCTCCGACCTGAATTCCACCGTGTTGCTGCTCCGGCCTGCCGGAACTGCCGACGCGCCGCTCCGGCCTGCCGGAACTGCCGACGCGCCGCTCCGGCCTGCCGGAACTGCCGACGCGCCGCTTCTGCGTGCCGTCGCACCAAAGGACGCGCAGGTGCAGCCGGGGCGGACGGTTCATTTCTCCTTGCAAACAGACAAATGCCTGTGCTATAACATAGGGAATATGGGAGCCGCTCCGTCCGGAACGGCTGCCATTCTGCTTGACAGAAGCCGAAAAGGCTTTTTGACAAGCCGGGCCGCAGAAATGCGGCTTTTCCAAAACGTGCCGGTTAGCACACACTAACCAGAGGGGTTATGGATTGAAGGAAAAATCATGTTGTTCTCAGAGAAATTAAAATGCTTTACGGCGGCACACCCCGGCGCGAATCTGACGGTCGGTGGCGCGCAGTTCCGCTATGTGCTCAGCGGCAGGGAAAACGGGAGACCGCTTGTGTTCCTGAATGGCGGCATGGTGGCGCAGATCTATGTGCAGAGCTATCCCGGAGAGGTCGGAGGACTGGTGCTGATCTCCACCGGCGGCATGGACGAGGCCACGCTGAAGAGCCTGAAGAAAAAGTACCGTCTTGCGCCGCTCATGCTGTGGTACATGAAGCACTGCAACTACGAGAAGCTGAAGCCGAAGCTCATCCGGGCCAGCATGCGCCATATCCGCAACGAAAGCGCGGAGGAGATCGCCTACGCCCGGGATATGTTCGAAACCATCTTCAAGGATTACAAGCAGGAGAAGGATGTGCATATCTCCGGTCTGCTGGCGGATGTGATGAACCAGACGCCGGTGACGGAGGCGGATTTTGCGGCGCTGGAAGGCAGGATCCTGCTCATCCTGCCCGATCAGGACTTTTTCTCCGGGAAAATGCAGCAGGATCTCGTTCGCCTGATGCATAGTCCGAAAATCACCTATATTTCCGGCGGCCATTTATCCACCGTGCTGAGGGCGGACGCCTTCGTCCGGGCGATCCGGGAGTTTTTAAAGGAACTGGGATGAGGAAGCCCGCGCGGGTTTTGAAAGAGTTTGCAGAAGAACAGGAAAAAGACGGAAAACTGTCTTGCATTTATTTGCAGAAGCCGGTATAATTGGTTTGATTATTTGATGAAATATATAAAACGCGCTGCCTCCCGGCTTTCGCCGGAGACGGAATGGGGTGAGAAGCCCCGCGAGCGGGTCACTGTGATGCCGGGAAAACCGGATAAGCCAGATACGTCGGGTCGCGCGTCGGTTCCTGCCCATACCGGGAAGCTGCGATTTTATGAAACGGAGCAACTCCGCACGGCTGGGTGTCGTGTGGAGTTTTTTCGTATCGGGAGCCGTCTTACTTGTCAGCGGGGCGCCTGCCCCTTGTTATATAGCATAAAATATGAGGTGAATCATCATGAAAAGAGGAATTGCGCTGTTTCTTGCGCTTGTACTGATTCTCGGCACGCTCCCGGCGACGGCCTTTGCCACGGGCGGCGTGTTTGATGAAGCCAACGACGGCTCCGCGGAGCGGCCGTTTCAGATCGCCGATGCGGAGGATCTGATCGCCTTTGCGGAGATGGTCAACGATCCGGATCAGGATCAGAAAAACGCCTGCGCCGAGCTTCTCGGCAACATCGATATGACAGGGAAGAACTGGGTTTCGATTTCCCCGCAAGGCGGGTACGGCGGAACCTTCAACGGCAATAACTTTACCATCACCATCGACATCACGGCGGACGAAAACTATGCGGATCCGGTCGCGCTGTTCGGCTTTTTGCAGCGGGGCACCGTCAAGAATCTCAATGTGGCCGGCAAGCTCACGGTCACGGCGGATTATGCGAATGATATGTATTATTTCAGCCCGCTGGTCGCGATGCTGGGCTATAGAGGCACGGTTGAAAATTGCAGCTCCGGTGTTGAAATAAATGTGGACTTTGCCGATATGTTTGGCGCCGCCGGTATCGTGGGCTACGTTTCTGACGAGGCCGTCATTTCCGGCTGCTCCAACTGGGGCACGATCACGGCTACCGGTGCGGACAGCGAGATCGGCGTCGGCGGCATCGTCGGCTGGGCGGACAGCAGCGCAGTGCTGGAAAACTGCTACAACCGCGCCGCCATCACAGTCAGCGGCGACGCTACGGCATATGTGGGCGGCCTGGTCGGCTTCAGCGCTTCGGGGCCTGCGAAGCTGGTCGGCTGCTACAGCTCCGCGACAGCGGAGGATAATGTCTATGTCAACCCCTCGTGGGCAGAGCGCACGGGACTGATTACCTGGGAAAACGGCATGGGCAGCGATTTCCTCGGCGTAGGCTATGAGCTTGACGGCGACTCTGCCAACTGCATGTCCGTTTCGGAGGCGATCGACGGCGAAGGAAACCTGTACTATATGGAATATGGCTTCCGGCGGGCGCAGGATTTTGAAACCGCGGAGCAAGCGAAGGATTTCCTCAACGGCGACAGCGGCTCGGCCTATGTGCTCTCCGACGAGCTGGGCGACGGCTGGCCGGTGCTGGCATGGGAGCTGGAAAAGCCCATCTCTCAGGACACCGAGCAGGGCAAGGCGCTGGCCGCAGTCAAGAAGGCCTTTGCCGAGGCGCAGAAGGCCGCACTGGACGCGCTGGACAACGGCAAGACCATCGACGGCACGAAATATGTCG
>CABSBF010000109.1 GCA_902475855.1 uncultured Eubacteriales bacterium | reverse complement strand
TATGCTCACATTCTGGACGAGGATAGAAAGGTCAATGCTCAGAAATTCGAGACTGCCTTCTATGCCAAGCCTGATCTTCGCAATGTCCGTCCGCCGGAGGAACCGGCAAAATCGGAGCCTGCGACCCTGGACCTTGAAAGCCTTGTGGAGCAGCTTCAGAAGTCGCCGGAGCTGGCAAGTGCGCTCGCAGCCCTGATAGCGGCGCAAGCCCCGGCAAAGTGATCCGAAAAATCGAATTAGCAAAACGCAGAATTTTCTTAGCAAATTTCTGAAAAGCGTTCGAGTCCAATTAGCAAATATACATCATGCGGCGTATAAAAATCTCCCGGTAACGGAAGTGAAATTACCGGGAGAAGGAGGAACAAAAAAACGCTGCAAACCCCGAAAAAAGGCTTGCAGCGGTGCTTTCTGGCGTCCCAGAGAGGATTTGAACCTCCGACCCCACGCTTAGGAGGCGTGTGCTCTATCCAGCTGAGCTACTGAGACATTTTTAAGATTTATGCAATTTTCACTGCTCGAAGGAATCGAACGATCTGCCGCTTAGGAGGCGGTCGCTCTATCCAGCTGAGCTACGGAAACATCTTTAAAATCTATTCAATTTTAGTCTTAAACTTACTCAATGTCAATCGCCTTTGCCCGAAAGGCGGTCGTTATAACATATTCTTAGGAGGCGCACGCTCTATCCAGGTGAGCTACGAGGGCAGGAACAGACTTATTATACCGAACGCATGGAAAAAAGTCAAAGGCTATTTTCCGGCTGCCGGCTGTCCCTGTTCCATCTGCGGCGGCTGCATAAAAAAGCTCTCCGTCCGGCGAAAATCGTGTCATTTCTCCCCTTGCCTGTCATAGAATGAATATCAGCGCATTGACACGGGAGGTGCTTTTATGGATCCGACGGATCGAAACGGCGATGTTGACGACCTGATTTTTGCCGAAGAGGACTATCAGCCCAGCGCGCGGTAAGCTTCGCAAAAATTCTTCTTTACAGATTCCCCTGCTTGGGCTATACTAGATAAGGAAAATAAGGAACATCGGAGAAAGAAATTATGATCGAATTTGAAGAATACAAAGTAAAGCTCAATGACCTCAAGCCCAAGCTGGAGGATCTGCGTGCGGCGTTTCTGCCGCAATCCGTGCTGGACGAGCTGGAACGCCTGCACGCCATGGCGGAAGCGCCCGGCTTCTGGGATGACCCTGCACGCTCGCAGAAGGCTGTGATGCGCACAAAGCAGTTGGAGCATAAGCGCGACAAGTATGAGGGCATGTGCCGCGCCTGGGATGACCTGATGACCATCTGCGAGATGGCTCTGGAGGAAAACGACGATTCCATGCTGGACGAGCTGAAGGAAGGCTATGCCAAGCTGGAGTCCGATATGGAAGAGGCGCGCCTGGAAACGCTCCTGACGGGTGAATATGACGCAAACAATGCGCTTCTCTCCTTCCACGCCGGTGCGGGCGGCACAGAGGCGCAGGACTGGTGCTATATGCTCTACCGGATGTACACCCGCTGGGCCGAGGCACACGGCTACACCTATAAGATTCTGGACTATCTGGACGGCGACGAGGCCGGCCTGAAATCCGCAGACATCATGATTGAGGGCGAAAACGCCTACGGCTTCCTGAAAGGTGAAGCGGGCGTGCACCGGCTGGTGCGCATCTCCCCATTCGACGCCGCCGGGCGCCGCCACACCTCCTTCTCCGCGGTGGAGGTCATCCCGGAAATTACGGATGATGTCGAAGTGGAGATCCGTCCGGAGGACATTGAGATGCAGGTCTACCGCTCCTCCGGCGCAGGCGGCCAGCATATCAACAAGACCTCCTCGGCCGTTCGCCTCATCCACAAGCCGACCGGCATCGTCGTATCCTGCCAGACGCAGCGCGATCAGTTCCAGAACAAAGAAACCTGTATGCGCATGCTGCGCTCGAAGCTGCTGGAGATCAAGGAACGCGAGCATCTGGAAAAGATTTCGGACATCAAGGGTGTGCAGCAGAAGATCGAATGGGGCAGCCAGATCCGCAGCTATGTTTTCATGCCCTACACACTGGCCAAGGACACGCGGACAGGCTATGAATCCACGAACATCAATGCAGTGATGGATGGCGGCATCGATGGCTTCATCAACGCCTACCTGACCTGCGCCGCCACGGGCAACTGGGCAACAAAATAAGGCGCGATTCCCCCTGCTTTTTTGAAAAAAATGCTTGAAATTCGGCGGATTCTATGCTAACATAGTGATTACTGCTTGTATATTACGTTCGGGAGAACTGATTTTTTGGAGGTATAACTCATGGAAGTTCTGAAAACAATCCTTCTGGTATTCCAGCTCATTTCCTGCGCTGTTCTGACGGTGGTCATTCTGCTTCAGTCCAGCAAAAGCGACGGCATGAGCGCTCTGACCGGCAGCACCGACACCTTCCTTGGCAGAAGCAAGACCGCTACGCTGGATGCAAAGCTGGAGCGTCTGACCAAGTGGATTGCCGCAGCTTTCGTTCTGCTGACATTGTTTGTCGCGCTGCTGTATTCGATGTAATCAAATAGAAAATGCTGCTTCTTCGGAAGCAGCATTTTTATAAAATTCGCCGCCGGAGTTCCGGCGGCGAATTTTCTCATGCTCTTTGCAGCGGCATACTCATGCAGCGCGGGCCGCCGCGTCCGCGCGACAGCTCGCCGCTGGGAATGCGCAGCACTTCAATGCCCGCATCCTCCAGAATTGCATTTGTCACATAGTTACGATCGTAGGCAATCACCGTACCGGGGTTGACGCACAGCGTATTTGAGCCGTCGTTCCACTGCTCGCGCTGCGCCGCGATCTGATCTCCGCCGCCGCATTGCAGGAGCGTCACCCGCTCGGTGCCGACGCCCTGCGCCAGAAGCACCTCCAGCGGCTCGTCCAGAAGGCGCGCCTGCAAGCTGCCCCGCTTGCCCTGTGTCAGCTCAAATACCTGTAAATTCTGAAGAATGGACGGATGGATCAGGAATTTATCCCGGTCGACCTGCGTCAGCACGGTGTCAAGATGCATAAAGGCACGACGGCTCGGGATATCCACTGCCAGCACGCGGCGAATCGGGCTGCCCTCGTCCATGAAAATATTCCTTGCCAGACGCTCGATCGCCTCCGGCATGGTTCGCTGCGAAATACCGACGGCGATCGTGTGATCGCTCAGGTTCATGATGTCGCCGCCCTCCAGCGTAAAGGGCTCCTCCGTGGTATAATAGAAGGGCACCTTTCCGGCAAAATCCGGGTGATAGTGCAGGATATAGTCGCCGTAGATCGTTTCTCGATTACGCGTAACGGAATACATATGATGCAGCGAAACACCGTTTCCGATGCTGGCAAAGGGATCGCGCGTGAAGTAGAGGTTGGGAATCGGCTCCAGAATAAAATGCGTGCGGTCGCTGCGCAAAGAGGTGAGGCTGCTGGAAACGTGCAGCGGCAGCTCGTCATAGCGCACGCCGACCATGGTTTTGAGTACCAGCTCACGATCATCCGGAATGCTCAGCAGCAGCTCCGTCAGAGCTTCGCGGTAGCTGTCAGCAACGCAGCCACTGCGATGGATAAAGTCATCGACAAACTGACGGCGCAGTGCGCCGCTGCGGGAAATGGTCTGCGCCACCAGTTCGGAAAGGTAGAGAACCTTCACACCGCGCTCCCGCAGAATATCCGCAAAGCAGTCGTGCTCCGTCTGCGCGCCGCGCAGATAGGGGATATCGTCAAACAGCAGCCGTGCCATGGAATTGGGTGCAAGCTGCTCCAGCTCGCTTCCGGGCCGGTGCAGCAGCACGGTCTGAAGGCGGCCGATCTCACTTTTTACGTTAATGGCCATTTCTTTTCCCTCCGGAGTTTTCTTTTATTTTACCACGCTAAAGAAGGAAAATCAACAGTTTT
>CABSBF010000108.1 GCA_902475855.1 uncultured Eubacteriales bacterium | reverse complement strand
ACGATGAGACCGTGGACGACAGCAAGAATCTTGAGATCTTCGACCCCGACGCCACCTGGAAGCGCAAGGAGGTCTACCACTTCGAAGCGCGCGAGCTGCTCGTGCCCATCTACCTCAAGGGCAAGCTCGTCTATCAGCGTCCCAGCGTTGAGGAGATCAAGAAGTACTGCGCCGAGCAGGTCGATACCCTCTGGGACGAGGTCAAGCGCTTCGATAACCCGCACAATTATTATGTCGACCTCTCGCAGAAGCTGTACGACATCAAGACGCGCCTTCTGAACGAGAAAAACTGACGCGGCAATTCCGCGCCGGACCAGCAGGAAAGGATACCGGACCGACCGGGGAGGAACAACAGAAAATGAAACGAGTGCAGATACGGCAAAAGGGCGAGCGCCGCATTTCGGCGGCGCTGCGGATCATGTTCGTGGTCCTTCTTCTGGCGGTGCAGGTCGCCGTCGTCGTGCTCATTTCCCACGCGCTCAGGCAGTATGTCGCCATCGGCTATGCGGCATTGCAGATCATCTCTGTCCTCCTTGCCATCCATATCTACAATGAACCGGGTGAGCTTTCTTATAAGCTCATCTGGTTCATTCTGCTTTTATTGGCGCCGGTGACGGGGCTGATCCTGTGGTTTTTGTGGGGCGGCGCCGCGCAGAAGCGCCGCCTGCCCCGTGCCGCCCAGCGCGCGGCGGACGAGCCGGAGAGCGTGCGTGCCCGCAGTGAGATCGCCATGGATAAGCTCACGCGCCAGATGCCGGCCTGGTCGCGCACGGCAAACTATTTGTCCCGCCGCGGCTTCTGCCTCTATCAGAACACGAAGGTGACGTATTTCCCCGATGGCGCGCCGCTGCTGCGCGACCTCATCGACCGCGTGGCGAGGGCCGAGCGCTTCATCTTCCTTGAATACTTCATTCTGGCCGAGGGAAAGCTCTGGGATGAGCTGGAAGCGATCCTCTGCGCCAAGGCGCGCGCGGGGGTCGAGGTCAAGATCATCTTCGACGATTTCGGCAACATCAAGCGTTTTTCCGGCAAGACGATCGATTCCCTGCGCGCAGCGGGCGTTGAGGTCTTCATCTTCAACCCCGTGCACGAATATGTGAACCGCCTTTCCTTCAACTACCGCGACCACCGCAAGATCGCCTGCATCGACGGCGACGTGGCTTATACGGGCGGCGTGAACATCGCCGACGAGTATGCCAACATCATCGAGCGCTACGGCTACTGGAAGGACAGCGGCGTGCGGCTCGAGGGGGAGGGGGCCTGGGGCCTTACGCAGCGCTTCATCCGTATGTGCGTTACCATCGGCGGCGTGATGCACGACGAACACGACTATTACCGCCCCCACACGCCTGTGAAGAGCGATGGATACTGCCAGCCCTTTGTCGACGGCCCGCAGAATAACCCTGACAATCCGGCCGAGGATGTCTTCTTGCAGATGATCAGTACCGCGCGGCGCTTTCTCTATATCACAACGCCCTATTTCATCCCCGATGAGAGCGTGATGCGTGCGCTGTGCATCGCAGGCGACGGGGGCGTGGACGTGCGGCTGATGCTGCCGGGCAAGCCCGACCATTGGTACGCCGACTGCGTGGCCTCGTCCTACTTCGGCGACCTCATCGCGCACGGCGTCAAGGTCTACCGCTATACGCCGGGAATGCTGCACGCCAAGAGCGTCATGGTCGACCGCGAGGCCGCCTTCGTCGGCTCGGTCAATATGGACTACCGCAGCTTTGAGCTCGACTATGAATGCGGCGTGATGGTCTATGGCGCGCCGATGATCGAATCGCTGCTTGAGGACATGGATGCCATTGTTGAGCAGAGCCATCTCGTCACGGCGGAGGAGTGGGAGAAGCGCAGCGTCCTGCGCCGCGTGTTCGAGCCGCTGCTGCGCCTGTTCGCCATCTGGATGTGAGGCAAAAAGAAACGGAAAAAATAGTTTTGCCAAAATTCGATTTTTTGGAAAATCCCTATTGACAAAACGCGAGTTCCTGCTATAATAACCTTTGTTCGCTGAACGACACAGCGCGGCGGACAGCACAATATAGCGGGATTGTGTAATGGTAGCACAGCGGACTCTGACTCCGTATGTGAGGGTTCGAATCCTTCTCCCGCTGCCACTGAGAAGTCTGAAACCGTAAGGTTTCGGACTTCTTTTTTTCGTTTGCCCCTTATTTTGACCTTTTACCCGTTCCGGGCTTTTCCATAGACAGCGCTCCGCATATATCCATACATCTGGCAGGAGTGCAGTTATGCTGCCTGCTGCGGGCTTTCCATCCGGCCGGTGCTGGAGCGGCTCCGGCAGAATCCGAAGCAGGCATTGATCTAAGAGAGCAGCTTTGAGTTAACTCAAAGCTGCTCTCTTCCCATGGTAGTGCAAAGAAAACCTTATCGTTTGGTATCGGTGGATCTTTTGCCGCTCTTGCAGTTTGAAGAACTTGGCGTCGGGAAATCTGTATCCCGTTTCCCGCTTATGCCTGACAGTCCTCGGCTGCGGGGCTTTCCTTGAATTTGCTCAAAACTCCGACCAGCAAACTCAGCACCAGCATTCCCAGCGCCACGCCGAGCCAGCCAAAGCCCATTTTATAGAGAGGCAGTCTGTGCAGCAGCTGACCCAGGCTGCCCAGAGGCACACCGGCATCCCCAAGGGCATACAGGACACTGACCGCTGCAGTTCCCAGAACCGTCATGGGGTAGACAAATCGGTTCTGCTTCCAAAGGTCGTGGCTCAGACCCAGCAGGATCAGCACAATGGACACAGGGTAAATGGCATTCAGTACCGGCACGGAGATGCTCAAAATCACGTTCAGACCCAGGTTGCAAACCAGCAGAGAGAAGAACGTAATGACAAAAACCCAGGTGCGGTAAGAAACCCCTGTAAAAAGGGTGGAGAAATACTGAGAAATGGAATTGATCAGTCCGACACAAGTCGTCAGACACGCCAGAGTGAAAATCGCCGCCAGAAGCACTGCGCCTGTGCCTCCGAACACCTGGTAGACGATGCACCGCAGAGTCCACGCGCCGTTGTCCTGAAGCGCATAAACACCGGAGCTGCACATTCCCATGTAGGACAG
Organism: uncultured Eubacteriales bacterium; assembly: GCA_902475855.1. Lineage (GTDB taxonomy): Bacteria > Bacillota > Clostridia > Oscillospirales > Oscillospiraceae > JAZOXB01. Next base: position 818 of record CABSBF010000108.1, on the reverse strand, counting down.
CATGGCGTATACCAGCGCCAGGATCGTTCCGGCCAGAAGTCCCGCCAGAACCGTATAGCGCATTCTGTCCCGCTTTTCCTGCAGGCCGAAGGATGCCAGAGTGGTGGAGATCACCAGTCCGAAATTCAGTGCGGCAATGGTGTCCATCGTATTGTAACCCTCGGTAAAGCCCTTCAGCAGCGGTGCGGCTGCATAGCTATCCTGGGGCTGCGCCACCTGCATCTCTCCCCGGAACAGGAAGCACACAAACAGCAGCGTCAGCAGGATCAGCATAGCCGGGGTCAGTCCCCGGCCGATTCGGTCTACCAGCTTTCCGGGGCTCAGACAGAGCCAAAGGGCCACCAAGAAAAATGCAATAGAATAGACCGCCATCCACAGTGTCAAATTGGCCCCCTGGGGAAGATAAGGGGCGACCGCCATTTCAAAGGGAACCGAAGCGGCTCTGGGAATTCCCAGTCCCGGGCCGATGGAGAGATAGATCAGCAGCGTAAACACTAGGGCAAACCGTTTGCCCACCTGCTGACCCAGCTTTTCCAAGCCGTCGAAACGGGCCACTACGATCACTCCCAGCACCGGCAGGATCACCGCAGTCGCCAGAAAACCAGCCATCGCCGCTAAGGTATGCGAGCCTGCATTTTGTCCCAGAAAGGGCGGAAAAATCAGATTTCCGGCTCCAAAAAACAGCGCGAACAGCATAACGCTTACCACTAACAGGTTTCTTTTCCCCAACTTCATCATTCTCTACCATCCTTTTGAATAAAAAAATAAAGACCCGTATAAAATTTCTTTGCGACGCATCTAAAATACCCGCGGTACAA
>CABSBF010000107.1 GCA_902475855.1 uncultured Eubacteriales bacterium | reverse complement strand
GGGCATGCCCCAAGGGGGCTAGTGCATACCACCGGCACGGCCGGTGGTTATGATTTTGACCGGAAGGGGGATTATTTTCTATGGAACCGAATTTCAAGCTGTCCCGGAGAGACAAGGTGCATCTGGTGACGCGCTATCTCCGGGGCTGCCGGGGCTTTTTTCTGGCGGGACTGCTCTTTTCCTGCCTGAGCATGGCGCTCAACGCGCTCACGCCGCAGATCATCCGTCTGACGGTGGACTCCGTGCTGGACGGCAAGGCGCCGGAGGTCGCGCCCTGGCTTCTGCGGCTGCTGCACTGGGACGCGCTGACGGGAAACACCCTGCGTGCACTGTGGGTCGCGGCGGCGGCTGTACTGCTGGTCGCCGTGCTGCGCGGCCTGTGCAGCTACGGCCAGCGCATCAGCCTGTCCAAGGGCTCGGAGACCTATGTCAAGAGCCTGCGCGACGGTCTTTACCGCCACATCCAGCATCTTCCCTTTGCGTGGCACAAGGCCAACCCTACAGGCGACATCATCCAGCGCTGCACCTCCGATGTGGACGTCATCCGCAACTTCGTGTGCAATCAGCTCATTGAGGTCGTCCGGACGGTTCTGCTGATCGCGCTGTATCTGGGCGTCATGTATACGATGAACGTCCGGCTGTCGCTGGTTGCGACGGTCTTTCTGCCCATTGTGGGGCTGTCGTCCGGCGTGTTTTACCGTAAGATTTCCTCGCGCTTTCAGGTTGCGGACGAGGCCGAGGGTGAGCTGACCACCTGTGCGCAGGAAAATCTCACCGGCGTGCGCGTCGTGCGTGCCTTCGGGCGCGAGCGCTTCGAGGATGACAAATTCGACGAAAAAAACAATCGCTTCTCCCGCCTGTGGGTCAAGCTGGGCAGACTCCTTTCAGTCTACTGGGCATCCGGAACGCTTCTGACCTGCCTGCAGGTCATGGTCATCATCCTGTTCGGCGTGGTCGAAACCGTGAACGGCCGCATGACCCTCGGCTCCTTCCTCGCCTTTGTGACCTACAACGAATCACTGGCCTGGCCGGTGCGCTCGCTGGGGCGCGTGCTGTCGGAAATGAGCAAGGCGGGCGTGTCCATGGATCGCGTGGGCTACATCCTGAACGCCGAGGAGGAGAACGACGCGCCGGACGCAAAGCCCTTTGCTCCCGGCGACATCGAATTCAAAAACGTCTGCTTTGGTTACGAGGGGCAGGAGGTCCTGCATGATCTCTCCTTCACCATCCGGCAGGGCGAGACCTTTGCCATTCTGGGCGGCACCGGTTCCGGTAAGAGTACGCTCGTGCAGCTTCTCGACCGGCTCTACGACGTGCAGTCCGGCAGCATCACGATCGGCGGCACCGACCTGCGAGAGCTGTCGCGCCGCGACCTGAGGAAAAACGTCGGCTTCATTTTGCAGGAGCCCTTCCTGTTCTCCCAGACCATCCGCGAGAACATCTGCGCCGCAAGGCCGGATGCGACCGAGGAGGAGATGCGCGAGGCGGCGAGGATCGCCTGCGTCGATGAGGCGATCTCAGCCTTCCCGGAGGGCTATGATACCGTCGTCGGCGAGCGCGGCGTGACCCTCTCCGGCGGGCAGAAGCAGCGCGTTGCCATTGCGCGGATGCTGCTGCAAAGAGCGCCCGTGATGGTCTTTGACGATTCTCTTTCCGCCGTGGACGCGGAAACGGATGCAAAGATCCGCGCCGCCCTGCGCGAGACGCTACAGGACGCCACGGTCATTCTGATCTCCCACCGCATCCCGACACTGATGCAGGCCGACCGCATCCTTGTGCTGGAGGACGGCCGGTGCGCCGAGCTGGGTACGCACGAGGAACTGATCGCCCGGCCGGGCATCTACCGGGACATCTATGACATTCAGATGCGCAGCGACGACCGCGCACTGATCCTGGAAGGAGGCGGTGACCATGCATGATGAAAAGGAATTTACCCAAAGCATTGACTGGGGAATCTGGAAGCGCCTGAAGCCCTTCCTCAAAAACTACCGCGCGGATTTCATCGGAATGCTGACCTTCAACGGCCTGTGCGCCCTTGTGGACGTGCTGCTGCCGCTCATGCAGCGCTACGCCATCCGCAATTTTATCGAAAAGGGCGTGACTGCGGGACTCCTTCCCTATGCGCTTGTATATCTGGCGCTGATTGTTTTGCAGGGGCTGAGCGTCATGTGGTTCTGCAACAACTCCATGCGCATCGAAATGTACCTCGGCCGCGACATGAAGCAAAGACTCTTCCACCACCTGCAAACGCTGTCCTTCTCTTTCTACAATGTCACGCCGGTCGGCTATCTTCTCTCCCGCGTGATGAGCGACACCAACCGCATCGCCGGTATGATCGCCTGGAATTTCACGGACATCCTCTGGGCGATGTTCTATGTGGCAGGCGCCATGGTTTCCATGCTCCTGCTCAACTGGAAGCTCGCGCTGGTCGTGATGCTGATCGTGCCGGTCATGGCCGTTCTGACGGTCTACTTCCAGAACCGCATCCTGCACTGGAACCGTAAAGTGCGCAAGCTGAATTCCCGCATCACCGGCGCCTTCAACGAGGGGATCACCGGTGCAAAAACTGCGAAGACCCTCGTCATCGAGGACAAAATGACCGACTCCTTCCGGAACCTCACGTCGAATATGCACGATTCCGGCATCCGCGCCGCACGGCTCAACGCCGTGTACATCCCGCTGGTACTGCTGTTCGGCACGCTGGCTGTGTCGGTCGTGCTGCTGCGCGGCGGCTACCTTGTCACCAGCCAGGCGCTGGAGCTGGCTACTCTTTCGACCTTCCTGACCTATGCCGTGGGCATCTTCGAGCCCATCCAGATGACGGCCTCGAACATCGCGGAGTTCATCTCCCTGCAAGCCTCCATCGAGCGCGTTACCGACCTTCTGGACAAGGAACCGGAGGTGCGCGACACGCCGGAGGTCGAGGCGGTTTACGGCGACGCCTTCCATCCGAAAAAGGAAAACTGGGAGCCGCTGCATGGCGATATTGAATTTCAGGATGTGACTTTCCGCTATCCGGATGGCGGTGAGGACGTTTTGCAGCATTTTTCGCTGAAAATTCCCGCCGGGACGACCGTCGCCCTCGTGGGCGAAACCGGCGCAGGCAAATCCACCCTTGTGAATCTCGCCTGCCGCTTCTTTGAGCCGACAGCAGGAAAGGTGCTGATCGACGGCCGCGACTACCGCGAGCGCAGCCAGCTCTGGCTTCATTCCAACATCGGCTACGTGCTGCAAAGCCCGCATCTTTTCTCCGGCAGCGTCCGCGAGAACATCCGCTACGGCCGCCTGAATGCGACGGATGCCGAGGTCGAGGCCGCGGCGAGAGCCGTCTCCGCCGACACCGTCGCGGCAAAGCTGGAAAATGGCTGGGACAGCGACGTGGGCGAGGGCGGCGATAAGCTTTCCACCGGAGAAAAGCAGCTTATCTCCTTTGCCCGTGCGGTGCTGGCAGATCCGCGCATTTTCGTGCTGGACGAGGCGACCAGCTCCATCGACACCCAGACCGAGCAGCTCATCCAGCAGGCAATCGACCATCTGCTGCGCGACCGAACCTCCTTCCTGATCGCGCACCGCCTGTCCACCATCCGCAAGGCCGACCTGATCCTCGTCGTCCGCGACGGCAGAATCGTCGAGCAGGGCACGCACGAGTCACTATTGCAGGCGCGCGGCTATTACCATGACCTCTACAGCCGGCAGTTTGCGGAGGAATCCGCCGCCCGTCTGCTGAAAAGCGACGCGGTGTAAATGCCGGAATTCTCCCGCGCCCTGCGGCGCAGGCTCTCCAAAATCAAAATTGCACAGAAAAAGCGGAGGCGTTTTGCTTGAAAACGCCTCCGCTTCAGCGTGTCGAAAAACTCTTTTCGACACGCTGACAGACTGCAAAAAGGTTCGGAA
>CABSBF010000106.1 GCA_902475855.1 uncultured Eubacteriales bacterium | reverse complement strand
CTGAGATAACGGTAACTGTTTCAAGTCCTGTTTTTTCAAAAAACGCCTCCTTCGTGAAAGTAGTAATATCCCGGAACCTGGGAACATCCGGCCATCGTGCGGAGAGGACGGAGTGCGGAAAATCCGCCCACTCACACTGGCAGACGGTTTCAAACCCGGCAGCCTCCGCCGCCAGGTCCAGACCGCCAATGCCGGAAAACAGGCTCACATGGGTCAGTTTATTCATGGTCCTTCGGCGCACGGAACGGTTCGATCTCACTTTCCAGCTCCGCAAGGACCGCCTCCATATCCGCCGTGACCGCCTTGCTTCTGGCAATCAGCCGGTTCATCACATCAAAGAAGGTTTCACCCTCCTGTTTTTCTTCCGTATGCAAATAGCGGGGATCATTCATGTTCGTTTTCTCCTTTCCCGGTTTCACCAAGTTTTGTCGTCATAATGCTGTAAAGTTCATTGTCCTTCGGGAAGTCATCCACAAAAGGCAGGATCACATTGCCGAAGAAGATCAGCCCCTCGCCGGGGCCTGCGTTGCTGATATGTGCCGCCTGCTGGTTGGAGATATTCAGGCGCTCGCAGAGGATTTTCCTGTCTCCGCTGGCCTGGTTCAGAAGGTACACAAAATCGCTGTTTTCAAAGATGTTCTCGATCTCCGGGGAGGAAAGCAGGTCCTTGATGTTCTGCGTAATTCCCGTGGGGATACCGCCCCATTTGCGAAAGCGTTTCCAAATCTCCACGCTCCAGGAACCAACCTCGCCCCGCAGCAGAAGGTGGAACTCGTCCACGAAGTACCAGGTGGATTTACCCTGATCCCGGTTTTGGGAAACACGGTTCCATACCTGGTCCTGGATCACCAGCATACCCAGGCTTTTGAGCTGCTTTCCCAGCTCCTTGATATCGAAGCAGACAATGCGGTTGTTGATATCCACGTTGGTACGGTGGTTAAAAACATTCAGGCTGCCATGCACATACAGTTCCAGTGCCGCCGCGATCCGCTGTGCCTCCGGCTCCGGCTGCCGTTTGATCTCGTCATACAAATCTTCCAGCAGCGGCATATTCTCCGGGCGGGGGTCTGCGATATAGGGGCGGTACACGATCCGCACGGCACGGTCAATGACCGTTTTTTCCACTGGCTCCAGACCGTTCCGGCCGCCTGCCGCCAGTTCACAGAACGACAGGATAAAGTCGGATTTCAGCGCCAGCGGGTTATCGTCCTCGCTGTAATTGAGGTTGATATCCATAGGGTTCACATACTGCGTGCTGGTAGGCGAGATTTTGATGACCTGTCCTTCCAGACGGTTCACCAGCGGAAAATATTCCGCCTCCGGGTCGCAGATCAGAATATCGTCCTTTGTGTTCAGGAACACACCCACGATGGAACGCTTTGCGGAAAAACTCTTACCGCTGCCGGGCGTACCTAAGATCATGCCGTTGGGCGTTTTCAGCTTTTTGCGGTCAGCAAGGATCATGTTGCCGGAAGTGGCATTGAGCCCGTAGTAGAGAGCTTCGCCGCCGTGGAAAATCTCCTGTGTGGTGAAGGGAACGAACACCGCCACCGCCGAAGTGGTAAGCCCACGCTGTATCTTAATGCGGTTGACACCCAGGGGCAGAGCCGACACGAAGCCGTCCTCCTGCTGAAAGTCCAGCCGCACCAGGGAGCAGGTATATTTCTGCGCCACGCTTGCCGCACGGAGCAGGTCATTCTCCAGCTTTTGCTTGCTGTCCGCAAAGTTCACCACCAGGAAGGTCATTAGGAACATTCGTTCATTTCTGCTTTGCAGATCACGGAGGATATTCTTTGCCTCGCCTGCGTAGGTGGCAAGGTCGGTGGGGATGATATCCATATCGAAACCTTCCCGCACCGCCTTTTTCTGTGCGTCGATCTTCATACTGTCAATGTCGGTGATCTTCCGCTTGACCGTTTTGATCGCCTCGTTCTGATCCATGCTGCGGATATGGAGGCTGACAAGCAGCCCGCTGTCCGTATCCAGCAGCTCGGTGAGCATACGGTCATCCATTTCCGGTGCGCTGATCTGCAGAAAGGACACGGCACAGAATTTATCCGCCATCGTGAACTTCCGTGCTTCACCGAAGCGGAAGGAAGATGGTGCGATAAAATCCTGGACCGACAGGCCGGAAGGGGCAAGCCAGCTCCATTCAAAGGCAAACCGTTCCCCGTCCGGGTGCAGGATGCCGTGGAGCATTTCCAGCCACTCCTTGCCGCCAAGCTCCTTTGCCAGAGCACCCATGACCTTGAAATGGTTGAGGGCATCCATGACGATCCGGGAAAATCGTGCCCGTGCGGTTTTGCTGTCCCGTGCCTCGATGGTGAGGGTCAGGTACTTTGTTTTGATAAGACCGTTGTTGCCCCGTTCAAGCTGCTTGCGGAGCATTTGCGTGTAAAGCTCACGGATATGGTCGAAGTGATCTCCCTGCGCCGCGATCTCGATACGCTTCACAAAATCCTCCCGGTTCATGCGGCGGCTCACAAGGGAGAGCTGCATCCCGATAGAAGCGTCATGGGCGTTATACATATCGCAGAGGGCTTCAAAGATCGCCGTCTGATCGTCAGGTTTCGCAAGCTGATAATTCACATCCTCGAACTCGATACACTTCGACCAGGTGTGATCGTCCAGCTTGCACAGGCCGTCCGGGTACATCTGGCGGAACGGTAAGGTATCCTGTGCGGAATGTACCTTGCCGTCGCCTCTGGCGGTTTCCAGGATACGGCTGATCTCACGCTTTTCTGCGGCGGTCAGCTTTACCGCGGCTTTTGCCGCCTGCCGTGCCTGCGGCTCTGGCTTTCGCTTTCTGAACAATGGCTTTCACCTCCTTTTCCGCCTGGGCCTGCCGCTCCAAGGCTGCGTAGAAATTGTTTGTCTGGTAAGGCCGCTCTTTCGTCCGCAGGAACATACAGCGGATGACCTGTCCGGCCACCACCTCCAGGGGTTGACCATGCCGCTCATACATGGCAAGCAGAAAGAACGGGAGCATGACGATAATCATGCAGAACGCGGCGGCACTGTTGCTGGCCGTGCGTCTGAGCAAAAAGAAAAGCGGTACTCCGATGAGTGCCGCCGCTCCGAAACATATAAGCTGCCGTTTGGTAAGCCCAAACAGCACTTTGGATTTTACTTTCGTCAAATCCTTTGGAATGGTTACATACGCCAATTTATCAAGCCTCCTTAATGCGCTCCGAACAGGCTCTTAGAGAGGCTGCCGGTCTTGAACAGGGCGAAGCACAGCAGGACCGTGTAGCCCATGCAGGCCCATATCGCGCCTGAGATATTTCCGTCCGTGGCGATACTCTGTACCAAAACAGAGTAGATTCCCACGCACACCATGATTAGAAATGCCTGGAACGCCAATGCAAACAGGGATTTCAAGTAGTTCTGTCCTGTATGGCTCCAATCCCGGTTTGTCATAGTGGCAAGCGGAATCGGTCCAACGGAAGTTGTCAAATACACCTCGATCATGCGGCCGTAGATGACAAGCATGATACAGATGGAAAGGGCGTTCATGGTAAGCCCCACGAAAAGGGACTGGAACCACAGCCCGAACAGTTCTCCCGTGCCCAGGGCTTCAAGCTGCGCCTCCATATCCGTGATGACGCTGCTGATATCAATGGAGGTATTCCCGATGATGACGCCTGCGCTGCTGTTCACAACGCTTTGCCCCACATCAAAGATACCCATGACGATATTCCATGTGTTCGTCACAATGAGAACGGCACAGAAGGTCTTGAAAATCCACTTGAAGAACATCCAGGTATCTACATCGTGCAGATTGTTTTTCTCTGTCACAAGCTGGATCAGCTCATAACACATTACGAATGTCAGGATAACCCCGGCGATTGGAACGATCACCGTTTCAGAGAGGTTTCGGATCATAGAAAAGACGCCGCTGTTCCATGCCAGCGGCGTCTGTCCCACTTCACCGGCGATCTCGCCTACTTTGGTATTGACCGTATCGAACATGCCCGACAGGTTTCCCGTGATCCCCTCGATGAGCAGCCC
>CABSBF010000105.1 GCA_902475855.1 uncultured Eubacteriales bacterium | reverse complement strand
ATAACCTCCTGTGCGTCCATGTATGTGTCATTTACACTTAAAATTATGCACTCCAGCGGGCAGAGCCGTATTCAATACCCTTGCGGTATTTCTTCGCGTTCTTGCCCTTGACATACACCGTCAGCCGGACGAGGACTGCGCCGAGGATGCCGACGCAGATATCCAGCGCGTGAAAGCTGGGTGCGGAGCTGGCGAAGGCCGTCTGAAAGCCCTGCCCGATATGCAGCAGCTTTTCCGAGGCATCAAGCCCCGGCGCCAGCCGCACCGCCTGGCAGAGCTTATCAAAGAGCCAGGCGAACAGCAGATACGGAAGGTTCGGCAGCAGGACCTTTTTCAGCTTTCCCGTCATCGTTCCAGCCCCCGGTCCCTGTTTTTGACCTTCTCGCCCCGCTCCAGATCCTGCCGCTTCGCCTGCTCCTTGGCCTTGGTCAGCCGCCTGCGGATGGAGGGCTTTTTCTCCTTCGCCAGATTCTTTGCGGAGAACTCGCGGAAGGCCGCCGTCACCGCGTCGGCGTCCCTGCCCTTAAAGAACACCAGGTACCGGGGTATCTCCCCGGTGGTATCTTTTTTCAGAGCAAAGTCAATGCCGTACTTTTTTGCCGTAGCGGAGAACGCCTTGATATTCTGGTCTGTGATCTCAATGTTGGAAACGCCGGTGTTGTGCTTCATAATCTCAGGCATAAAATCAAGTTTGGACGAGCCTCACCGCGTTCAATTCTGGAGACTTGCTTTTGGTCACTGTCTATTTGCTCTGCGAGTTCGTGCTGTGAAAGCTTCCGCTGCTTTCGTAGTTTCCGCACATTTTCCCCAAGTTGAACGTATAACAAATGATCGGAGTGTATGTATTCTTCTTTATATTTTGTCATCTGTTATCACTAGTTTGTCATATTTTTACTCACTTGTAAACGCGCATATTAAGGTAATTTGGAGAATTTTCAGGTTAATTCAGAGGTATTATTCTGTAATCGCAAGTTTGTGACAGCAACCGCTACCGAGCGCTGCTTCAATGGCAGTGTTGAACTGCTCAAACTTCTCATTCGGCACGAAGGCGAGCGCCGTTCCGGCGAAGCCGCCGCCGTGGACGCGGATAGCACCTTCGCCGCCGAGAAGCTGCTGGCAGAGCGCGATGGTGAACGCCATATCCTGCTTCTCGATGTACCCCGCCGGGGTCACGTTTTGAAGCAGCGTCCACGACGCCATGCCGGACTCATTGACATAGTGTAAAAACGCGTCAAAATTGTCGTTCTTCAGCGCTCGTACCTGCATCTGCACACGGCGGTTTTCGTTGAAGAAATGGATGGCGCGCAGCACCGCGCGGTCGCCGGTTTCCTTGCGGATTTCCGCAATCTTTGCGTAAAACTCCTGCTCATCGACCTCACGGAGGAATTCCTTGCCGAAGAATTTCGCAACTTTCTTCATTTCGATCGGCATTGCCGCATACTCGTCGGTCAGATCGGCATGGTCTGCACCGGAATCGATCGTGCAGAGCGTATAGCCCGAATGCGCAAAGTCGTAGTCGACCTTCTCGACGATCGGAGTTTTCGGGTCATGGAAGTCGATGAACACCAGACCGCCAACGCTCGACGCCATCTGATCCATCAGACCCGAAGGCTTGCCGTAGTACACGTTTTCCGCGTACTGCCCGATCTGCGCGATTTCAATGGCGGAAACCGCATTGTCGGCGAACAGGCCGTTGAGGATGCGGCCGATCAGGACTTCGAACGCTGCCGAGCTGGACAGGCCCGAGCCGGGCAGCACCGTGGACTTGACTTTCGCGTCAAAGCCTGCCAGCTTGTACCCGCGCTGCTGGAACGCCGCCGCCACGCCGCGAATGAGTGCCGCGGTCGTGTTCTTTTCTTCTTCCCGGATTTTCAGGTCACTGAGGTCAATTTCAACCGGCCTATATCCCTCAGAATCGACGCGGATGACGTTCGTACCGTTCAGGCGAACCTCTGCCGTTGTGGTCATGTCGACCGCCGCAGCCAGCACGCAGCCGTGCTGATGGTCGGTGTGGTTGCCGCCAATCTCCGTGCGGCCGGGAGCCGAAAAATGATATACTTTATCCATTCTGAACCTCCGTCAGGAACTTTTTGAGGTGATTTCTTCCTTCCTCTGTGCATTTGTAGACGCCTGCACATTCGAGAACTTTGGCAAATACCTGTCCGATCTCATCCTTGATAATTTCATCGGCGTTTTCCGCATTGAATTCCGGGTGTCTGCCCATGAATTCGTCAGCCCAATCCGCGTGCTTGGCAAGCTCGTCGTTTGTGCGCAGATTTTCTCCGTTCAGAAGCGCAGTTTTGAGGTCTGCCATCTCTTTTTTCAGTCGTCCCGGCAGAATTGCAAGACCCATAACTTCGATCAGGCCGATGTTCTCCTTCTTGATATGATGGAGTTCTTCATGTGGATGATAGAGGCCCATCGGATGCTCCGGCGTGGTCAGGTTGTTGCGCAAGACCAGATCCAGTTCGTACTTGCCGTTCCGCATCCGCGCGATCGGCGTAATGGTGTTATGCGGCTCACCGTCGGTTTCCGCAAAGATCATCGCGTCGGGGTCAGAATAGCCGCGCCACTTGGAGAGAATTTTGCCCGCGAGGTCACAGAGCTGCTGCTTGTTCGCAGAGTTCAGGCGAAGCACCGTCATCGGGTACTTCACGACACAACAGTCCACATCCTCAAATCCCGGCACTTCAAAGCCGAACTCTTTTTCCGCCTTCTCCATCGGGAACGTGTGGTGGCCGCCCTGGAAGTGCTCGTGTGCGAGAATGCTGCCGCCCACGATGGGCAGGTCGGCATTGCTACCGAGGAAGTAGTGCGGGAACTGCTCGACAAACGAAAACAGCTTGTCAAACGCCGACCGATCAATGACCATCGGCGTATGCTGCGTGTTCATGACGATGGCGTGTTCATTATAATAGACATACGGCGAATACTGGAAGCCCCACGGCTGACCGTTCACGGTCACGGGCATGACGCGAAGATTCTGCCGCGCCGGGTGCGAAATCGTGCCCGCGTAGCCGACATTCTCCACGCACAGCAGGCACTTCGGATAACCGGACGCCTTTTTCAGCTTCGCCGCCGCAATGTCGCGCGGGTCTTTTTCGGGTTTGGACAGATTGATAGAGATCTCAAGCTCGCCGTACTTCGTGTCGGAAACCCAGTGCTCATCCTTCGCAATGCGGTCGCGGCGAATATAGTTGCAGTCCTGACTCAGCTTATAGAAGTAGTCGGTCGCCGCTTTCGGACTTTCCGCGTAGAGCGACCAGAATTTCCGCACAACCTCCGACGGCCGCGGCGTGACACAACCCATCAGGCGCGTGTCAAACAGGTCGCGCTCCGCAATGGTGTCGTGGATCTGTCCCTGTTCTGCCGCATAATCACACAGAACATTCAGACATTCCGGAAACTCATAGTGCTCTTTCTGCTTTTCATAGCTTTCCAGTTTCAGTTTCGCAAGCAGACTGTTTCGCGCGAATGTCTCGTCCAGCGGGTGCAGGAGTTCACAATTTTTCGCGTAATCGAGCAGCGAATCGAGCGCCGCCCAGACTGTTTCAATCTTCATACCGTTCCTCCGGGATTGGAAATGTGACCGTCAGTGTTCCAAGCTCCGGCTGGTGGCGATTCTTCAGCGTTGCTTCAAACAAGTTTTTCACCTCGATTTTCGATTTTCTGCATATCCGTAAATGTGCATTCACCGTTTCCGCGCCAGCAGACCAGCGCCAACCGCAGATACGGACACTGACCTTCGTGCGGATACCAGCTGCACTGGATGACAGGCGGCGGGTCCGGGTGCGACCGCAGCGGCGGTGCGTGAAAGCGCGGTTTCCAGTAGTCTTTTGTACGTTCCAATTTGAATCCCTCCTAAACGCAAAAAAGCCGGGACTCTCTAAAAGTCCCGGCTTCCTGCAAAATATTACATTGTCTGTTCCATCGTGGGCTGCTGCTCCTGCTCAGGCTCTGGAAGAAGCTGCCCGATCTGCTCCTGCACATTGTGGAGCTGCTTTTCCTCGGCATACGAGAGTGTCGCGTCGTCCTCCAGCGCAAA
>CABSBF010000104.1 GCA_902475855.1 uncultured Eubacteriales bacterium | reverse complement strand
GGTGCATAGCGGAGAAAAACTCAACGGCGTGAAAACCGCATTTGTTGATATAAAAATGGATATTGCGCTTTTAAAAATATGGCGTGCAGGTTGCCCAGACCTTGGTTTCGGGGTGCAGAGCTTCCACGGCAAGCCAAGCGCCATAGCCGATGCCTTTGCTGTGTTCCTTCGGCGAAACGAAAAGAAGCTCCAGCTCGTTATGATGTGTTTCTTTGTTGATTTTCAGCACTACACCGCCAACCTTTCTGCCATCATACAGAATCCGATATGCCTCGCTGTCGGGTGCATCAATGCTTTGCTCAATCGTCGCACGGGAAATGATTTCGCCGTCCTCCTCAAAATGATCGTCCCGCAGCCAGAATTCTTCAATCGCACCATACTTGAAAGACTCCTGATTATCAAGAATGAACTGCTCACGGTCATCCGCTTCCAGCGGGGCAAGGGTTACTTTTGTGTTTTTCATAATTCCCTCCGAAAAATAAAAATACCCGGTTATTACAAAGTAATAACCGAGCGCACTCGACACCTAATCCGGTATGCGGCCTGCAAGGCTTGCGCCTTACGATCCCCGAGCGTTACGACGCTCTACCTCCGGTGACATAAATATGAATCAGCCGAGTCCCGGAATAACCGGGATCCGGCTGACTGTTTGGCGGAGACGGAGGGATTCGAACCCTCGTCCCTCAAGGGGCATCATGATTTCGAGTCATGTCCGTTATGACCACTTCGATACGTCTCCATGTATGTTAACTCGGAAAACCGAGATTAACGCAAATATTCAGTTGTATTAGAATTCCTGTTAGAACTCACGGTGTGTTTGCGGCGGGCGAATGCCCGAAACCCGCACGGTTAAAGGCTTTTCGGAAGTTCTGCTTCCGTTAGTCGAGGGAGATTTCGAGTCAGGGCCGTTATAACCACTTCGATACCACTCCATAGGGACGCTGCTTACATTTTTCGGCAAAAAAACGAAAAGCGGGAACAATTCCGCAAGGCAGCCGTCTTAACCAACACCGGGATTCTGCCGACTTTTGCATTGCGCGATTTATTATAACAGGTTGCACTGCAGAAATCAAGCCCGACCCGGAAAAAAGCGACATTCTGGCACAAACAAAAAGTTTTTCAAAAATATTTACACAGGATTTTCGCTGTGCTATAATGTGGTGAATTTTGAATGCAGCATGGAGGAATAAGCGTCCCATGATAAAAGAAACAAGTGCAAAGCAGAGCAGCGGCCTGCGCGCGCCTGCAAGCGCACCAAAGGGAAAAGAAAAAAAGCAGCCAAAGCCCCACCGTAAAATGCGGATCGCTGCACGGATTCTCGCTGCTGTACTGCTGGTGGAGTGTCTTTACTGTTTTCTTGTGTTCACAAGCAATCCGACGATCCGTTCTCTGCGAGAGGCTTACATTGAAACTGCCATGTCTACCATGTCCCATCATTGGCTGGCTGAGTGGTTTTTCCCGGACTACATGATTCAAAATGTCGTTTCCCGCATGGATAACTCTAAGAAAGATCAGATCGGTATTGTCAGTAAATGGGACAACCAGGATGCCTCCGCTCCGACAAAGCCCTCCGGCGAAACACCGCAGGAAAAAGAACGTGCTGAGCGCGCCGCCTTCTTTGAGCTCTTCTGGGAGCTGGATAACACAACTTTCGAAAACTACGTCACAGAACATCCAGATGTGCTGGAAAACGGCTGGTCAAACATCAAAATCAACGAATCCGGCCTGGAGGATGAAGGCACAAGCATTCGTACCACCATGGGCGAGCAGGTACTGGCCATCGACGCAAAGAACAAAATTCTGATCGTCCGTGTCAAGGGTTCCGGCTTTATCGGCGCGCTGGCCATTGCCAAGGATCCTTCCCAGCTCAGTCTTGCGCCTTCGGAATACATCGGCTCCTACGGTCAGCAGCTCCATGCCATCGCGGAAGGAAATAATGCGCTTCTGGCGGTGACCGGCAGCGGCTTTATGGATCCGGACGGCATGGGCGACGGCGGCGAAATCGCCGGCTATGCCATGTGCAGCGGCAACTCGTATGGTGAGCACTATCCCAGTGGTTACAAGCGCATTGAGCTGCACGAAGATAACCTTCTGTATGTTATGGATTCCGATCAGCCGGTATCTAAGGACGCCACAGACGCTGTTGAGTTCTCGCCTGCCCTGATCGTGGATGGCGAGGCGCTGGTTGACGAGTACTCCGGCTGGTACGCGATCAATCCTCGTGCATGCCTCGGCCAGTCCTCAAAGAAGGAAATCCTGATGCTTGTGATCGAAGGGCGTATGATCGGACGTTCGCTCGGATGCGAACTGGCCGCCTGTGTGAAGATCCTACAGCAGCATGACTGCTATCAGGCGATGAACCTCGACGGCGGCACCAGCGCGGTGCTTTGGTATGACGGACAGTATGTGACAAAATGCTCCAATACTTCCATTGTTTCCCGTCTGATGCCCAATGCCTGGGTCTATGGGACGCGCGAATCCTGAATTTGACCGGCGGACTGGGGTGCTCCCTCCGCCGGTTTTACTTCCTGAAAAAACCGTGCCGTGTGCGTTGACAATTTGCGGAGTTTTTTGTATAATACCCATAGAAATCGTCAAAATCGGAAATTGCGGTCCGCGCACCGGTGGGACGAGAAACAGGTTATTTTTTTGCAGCCCATCAGGGCGCAATGAAAAGAACGGAAAGGATTTTTGCAATGATTTACACAACAGAAGTACAGCATATGTGTCCCGTCGCAAAGGGCGCATACCATGGCCCGGCGCCCATCCCCGAAGAGGGTAAGTGGGTACAGGCGAAGGAAATCAGCGACATTTCCGGCTTCACCCATGGTGTCGGCTGGTGCGCACCGCAGCAGGGCGCCTGCAAGCTGACCCTGAACGTGAAGAACGGCGTCATCGAGGAAGCTCTGGTCGAAACGCTCGGCTGCTCCGGCATGACCCATTCTGCGGCAATGGCTTCTGAAATCCTGATCGGCAAGACCATTCTGGAAGCTCTGAACACCGACCTCGTCTGCGATGCCATCAACACCGCCATGCGTGAGCTGTTCCTGCAGATCGTCTACGGCCGCACCCAGTCCGCATTCTCTGAAGGCGGCTTGGCTGTCGGCGCTTCCATGGAAGACCTCGGCAAGGGTCTGCGTTCCCAGGTCGGCACCATGTTTGCTACCAAGGAAAAGGGCCCGCGCTACATGGAAATGGCAGAAGGCTATGTCACCCGTCTGGCTCTGAACAAGGAAGATGAGATCGTCGGCTATGAATTCATCAACCTCGGCAAGATGATGGACTTCATCAAGAAGGGCATCGACGCCGCCGAAGCGCTGGAGAAGGCTAAGGGTCACTACGGCCAGTTCGACAACGCCGCCAAGTACATTGATCCGCGTCAGGAATAAGATAGGAGGAACACAACATGGCTTTGTTTGAAAGTTACGAAAGAAGAATCGACAAAATCAACGGTGTCCTCGCACAGTATGGTATCGGCTCCGTTGAGGAATGCCGTGAAATCTGCAAGGCGAAGGGCTTCGACCCCTATGAGATCGTCAAGGGCATTCAGCCCATCTGCTTTGAGAACGCCTGCTGGGCCTACACCGTTGGCGCTGCCATCGCGCTGAAGTCCGGCGTGACCACCGCTGCGGAAGCCTCCAAGAAGATCGGCGAGGGCCTTCAGGCCTTCTGCATCGACGGTTCCGTTGCGGACGACCGCAAGGTTGGCCTCGGCCACGGCAACCTCGGCGCAATGCTGCTGAGTGAGGAGTCCAAGTGCTTTGCATTCCTGGCAGGTCACGAGTCCTTTGCTGCCGCGGAAGGCGCCATCGGCATCGTCCGCAATGCGAACAAGGCGCGTAAGTCTCCCCTGCGCGTCATTCTGAACGGCCTCGGCAAGGACGCCGCTCAGATCATCTCCCGCATCAACGGCTTCACCTATGTGCAGACGCAGTTCGACTACTATACCAGCGAACTGAAGATCGTCCGCGAGATCCGCTACTCCGAGGGCGAGCGCGCAAACGTCCGCTGCTACGGCGCTGACGATGTCCGCGAAGGCGTTGCCATCATGCACCACGAGGGTGTCGATGTTTCCATCACCGGCAACTCCA
>CABSBF010000103.1 GCA_902475855.1 uncultured Eubacteriales bacterium | reverse complement strand
AGCTGCTGGCCTGCGAGTCCGTGGCCATCCTGCCCCAGGATATGTCCAAGGAGCGTTTCGACTGGCTGAAGTCCATCGCCGGTCAGATCATTGCAACCCCCGGCTGTGAGTCCAACGTCAAGGAGATCTTCGACAAGACCTGGGAACTGAAGAAGGACCCCACCATGATGATCTTCAATCAGTTCGCCGAGATGGGCAACCCGTTGTGGCATTACAACGTCACCGGTTATGCACTGGCAGATCTCTTTGAGGCTGTTAAGAAGCCCGGCCAGAATTTCGCAGGCGCCTGCTTCACCTCCGGTTCCGCCGGTACCATGAGCGCGGGTGATCTGCTCAAGGAGCGTTATCCGCATCTAAAGCTGGCTGTGGGCGAAGCGCTGCAGTGCCCGACCATTCTGGACAACGGCTTCGGCGGCCACCGCATTGAGGGTATCGGCGATAAGCACATCCCCTGGATCCACAATGTGAAGAACACCGACATGGCCATTGCCATCGACGACGAAGACAGCCAGCGCCTGCTGCGCCTGTTCAACACGCCGGAGGGCAAGCAGTACATGAAGGAGCAGCTCCATATGGACGACGATCAGATTGCCAAGATGGAGTGGCTGGGCATTTCCGGTATTGCCAACGTTCTGTGCTGCATCAAGATGGCCAAATATTATGAGCTGACCGAGAACGACGTGGTGGGTACCGTCCTCACTGACTCCGCCGCAATGTACGGCAGCCGTATTGAAGAGCTGAACCAGCAGCACGGTGCATATTCCCTGCATGAGGCTGCAATGGATCACGCCCGTCATATGCTGGATCTCAAGACTGACAGCATGATGGAGATGACCTATACCGAGCGCAAGCGTGTCCACAACCTGAAGTACTACACTTGGGTTGAGCAGCAGGGCATGAAGGTCGAAGATCTGAACGCGCAGTGGTACGACACCAAGAACACCTGGGATGCCGTCCATGCACAGGCGAAGGATCTGGATGAACTGATCAACGAATTCAATGAGGCAACCGGCCTGCTGAAGAACCTGTAATTTCATCGCACGGGGGGAGGGAGTTTTCCCTGCCCCCGTTTTTTAAGGAAGGAAAGCCATATGAAAAAGAAAAAACGCGGATTCGGACAGTTTGCCATCGGCTTTCTTCCCGTTTTCTCTGCGCTTCTGCTTACATTTCTGTCGCTGGCGCTGCTGTGCGGCGCGCTTCTGATTATGGGCAATGCCGGCAAGCTGGGACTGGCATTCTGGCCGCTGTTGCTGGCATATCTTGGCCTTCTTGCAGCAGCAGTTGCTATTCTGCACTGGCGCAGAGAGATGCGCGATTTTCGCGCGATGATAGGTGACGAGGACTTTTTTCGCCTCTATCCGCGGGAGGCCAAGCGTGAGCAAAGAAGAATGGCGCGCGCCCGGAAGCGGGAAGCCCGCCGGAAGAAATCATCTTGAAAGGGAATACCGAATATGAAAAACGTGATTTGTGGCCGCTGTGTGAAATGCGGCAAAGAGTATAAGGCTGTCCCAAATCTGACCAACTGCGAATGCGGCGGCATTCTCGACATCATTTACGATTATGATTATATCAAGCAGAATCTGACAAAAGAAAAGCTTGCCGCGCGAGATGATCGCTCTATGTGGCGCTATCGCGAACTGCTTCCTGTTGAGGAAACAACGCCGAATACGCCGCTTCGTGTCGGTTGGTCGCCGCTTTATCAGGCAGACCGTCTGGCCGGAGAACTGGGAATCTCCAAGCTCTGGGTCAAGGACGACGGGCAGAACCCAACGGCATCCCTGAAGGATCGTGCCTCTGCCATGGCGGTTGCCAAGGCGCAGGAGGCGGGAGCAAAGGTGATCGCCTGCTCTTCTACCGGCAATGCGGCCTCTTCGCTTGCGGGCAATGCAGCCGCAGCCGGCCTGAAAACGTACATTTTTGTGCCCTCCCGTGCACCCAAGGGTAAGGTTGCCCAGCTCATGACCTTCGGAGCAACAGTCGTTTCCGTACAGGGAAGCTATGAGGAAACCTTTGAGCTGTCCAAGCAGGCAATCGACCGTTGGGGGTGGTATAACCGCAACGCCGCCATTAATCCATATCTTTCCGAGGGCAAAAAGACGGTCGGTCTGGAAATTATGGAGCAGCTCAACTGGCAGGTGCCGGATTATATCGCGATTTCTGTCGGCGACGGCTGTACCATTGCCGGCCTGTGGAAGGGCCTGAAGGATCTGTATGCCATCGGCTTTATCGACCGCCTGCCACGCCTGATTTCTGCACAGGCGGAAGGCTGCTGCCCGCTCAACCGTGCTATTATGGAAAATAAGCCCTGGCATCCCATGGAGGAAAATACGCTGGCCGATTCCATCGCCGTCGGTGTGCCGCGTAATGCGGACAAGGCGCTTATGGCCATCCGTGAGTCCAACGGTCTGGTTGTCAATGTGTCCGACGAGGAGATCATGGCAGCGCAGAAGCTGCTCGGCCGCACCTGCGGCGTGTTTGGCGAGCCTGCGGGCGTGACCGGCACGGCCGGTGTGAAGAAACTGCGTGAGCAGGGGATCCTGCCTGCAGACGCGACGGTTGTTTCCGTTGTGACAGGAAACGGTCTCAAGGACGTTGCCAATGCGATTAAGGCTTGCGGCGAGCCGATTTCCATCCCCTCTGATATGGAACTTCTGCTGAAAGCCTTTGCAGAAAACGGGATCCATGTAGAAGAAGACTGATTTTGTGAAAAATGGTGCTCACCACAACGGGTGAGCACCATTTTTTCTTAATTTCGATATTATTCCCAATGCAGCGAACGCTCTGCGGAAAAACCGTCCGGATAGCGCGCGGAGAGCGTTTTTCAAATTCATCTGAAAAATGTCCTCCGGCGGATAGGCGAGAATATGGGCGGTTTCCGCCAAATACCAGGCCACGTAGCCGAGCTCCTTTGCAATGGCCTCGCAGTTCAGCGGGTGACCCTGCGACAGGCGCTTTTTCGCCAGATCAATCACCTCGCCGTATTCGCCGCACAGTCCCATCACACCATTGATCAGGGTGTCCTTTTCAGAAAGCTCCGGATTCAGTCAGCGCAAGGCCCGCACTTGATATTTGTTTGCCGTTATCGGACGGCATCTGTCAGGATGTTTTTCAGGACACGCACAGCGGCCTCCATATCCTCAACCGGGATATATTCGAAGCGTCCATGGAAATTCTCACCGCCGGTGAACAGGTTGGGGCAGGGGAGTCCTTCGTAGGACAGCCGTGCGCCGTCTGTGCCGCCGCGGATGGGGACGATGCGCGGCGTAACGCCGGCCTCATGCATGGCTTTTTCGGCTGCTTCCACGATGAACATCTTCGGTTCGATCTTCTCGCGCATATTGTAATAGCTGTCATGCAGCACGACTTCCACGGTTCCATCGCCATACTTCTGATTCAGAAAAGCAGCAATCTGCATGAACTGTTCCTTGCGGCGTTCGAATTTCGCACGGTCGTGATCGCGGACGATGTATTCCAGCTGTGTCAGCTCAACTTCGCCCCGTATTTCGCACAGATGGCTGAAGCCTTCGTAGTGCTCGGTGCTCTCCGGGCGCTCGTGGATGGGCAGCAAACCATGGAACTCCATGGCAATCTCCTGAGAATTCACCATACAGTTCTTTGCAGAGCCGGGATGAACATTGCGGCCATGAACGGTCACAACGGCGGAAGCGGCATTGAAGTTTTCGTATTCCAGCTCGCCCAGTGTGCCGCCGTCGGCGGTATAGGCATAGTCAGCGCCGAAATGTGCAAGATCAAAGCGGTCTGCGCCGCGGCCGATCTCCTCATCGGGGGTGAAAGCGATGCGCAGTGTTGCATGCGGTATGCCGGAGAGCATCAGTTCTTCCGCGGCCGTCAGAATTTCTGCGATACCGGCCTTGTCATCTGCACCCAGAAGCGTAGTTCCGTCTGTGACGATCAGATGTTTCCCAATGCTGCTTCTGAGATTCGGAAATTCGGAGGGACGCAGATAGATGCCTTTTTCCTCGTTGAGAAGCAGGTCGCCGCCCTCATATTTTACAGTTCTGGCCTGGATATCAGCGCCGGAGCAGTCAGGAGAGGTGTCCATGTGAGCGATCAGGCCGATGACAGGCGCGTTTTTTTCGCCGGGAACGGTACCGTAGACATAGCCGTCTTCATCCAT
>CABSBF010000102.1 GCA_902475855.1 uncultured Eubacteriales bacterium | reverse complement strand
AAAAGGAAAATTTTCGAAATACTATTGCCATAATTTGCTTTTTGACGTATACTAATTTCGATTTGATAAAAGCATTTATCTTTACAATTTATTATAATTTCAGGAGGTTTTTTATGAGAATACTGGTTGCAAATCCGAACAGCTCCACGATCGTCACTGATATCATCATGAAATCGGCAGGGCGCTGCAAGCGCGCAGATACGGAGCTGATTCCATTGACCAACCCGAAGGGCACCAAAAACATTGACTGTAGCTTTGCGGACTATCAATCCGTTTGGTCCTTCCAGCGGGCTATTGTCGATGCCGTAAGCGCCGAGCCGGTTGATGCGGTCGTGCTGGCGGGCTTTGGGAATGTCGGCGTGTTTGCCCTCAAAGAGTTGCTGAGCATTCCTGTTGTCAGCATCTCCGAGGCGGCGCAGACCGTTGCATGCATGCTCGGCCATAAGTATTCCATCCTGACCATGCTGCGCCAATTTATCCCCTATCAGGAGGATCTTGTGCGTCTGTACCGTTTTGAGGGAAAATGCGCCTCTGTCCGCGGAATCAACGTCAATGTCGAAAACTGTGTAATCAACCGGGAGTCCACGCTTGTGAAACTGCAGCAGGAAATCCTAAAGATTGCCGAAAACGACGGCGCGGAGGTTGTTGTGCTGGGATGCGCGGGGCTTTGCGGCTATGACGAGGCGCTCAGCGAGCTGACGGGGCTTCCCGTGCTCGATCCGGTCACGGTTTCCGTCCCTGTTGCGGAGATGCTGGTGGCCTGCGGCCTTTCGCAGAGCAAGGTCTGCAAATTCCACGCGCCGCCCCAGCCTCTATCCACCTATTTCGAGGGATAAGCCATGCTGGACAGATTATTTTGTAATGCAACTGTCGTCAATCATAACGGCCGCTTCCGCGCAAATGTTGGCACGCGCAATGGCGTGATCTGCTATTTGGGCACGGATTTTCCGGAGGCAGGTGAGCGGCTTGATCTTTCAGGACGCTATCTTCTTCCAGGCTGCATCGACTCGCATTTGCATTTTCAGGATCCTGGTTACACAGAGCGCGAGGATCTGGTGCACGGAACGGCCGCCTGCGCCGCTGGCGGCGTGACAACCGGCATTTCCATGCCGATGAACAATCCGCCCGTGGTCGATCACGAAAGCTACGCCGCCAGCGAGCGGGCCTACGCCGGACGCAGCTACATCGACTATGCGCTGCACATCGGCGCGACCTCGCAGAATCTCGACCTGCTCGAAGAGCTTTGGTGCAATACTGGCGCCGCGGGAGTAAAGCTCTTTACCTGCTTCTCCGTGCGCGATTTTCCCTATGTTCAGGACGATTGCCTGCTGCGTGCCTTTGAGATTTTGGCAAAAATCGGCGGCGTTGCCATGGTTCATGCTGAAAATGACGCAATCATCAAGGCGCAGGAGAAAAAACTGCAGGCGCAGGAACGAAATACTGGCATGGACTACCTCGAAAGCCATCCCATCATCGGGGAAAATGAGGCGATTCATCGCGTTCTGTATTTTGCGGAGCGCACCGGCGTCGAAACCGTCATCCTGCACGTCAGCAACGCCGACGCACTGGAAATGATCCACGCTGCGCGGCTGCGCGGCGTGAAGGTCCATGCCGAATCCGCGCCGCATATGTTTGCTTTCACGCAGGAGGACATCCAGACTCAAGGACCGTATCTCAAATTCTCTCCTGTGATGCACGACGGGGAGAACCGCCGCCGGATGCTTGAGTTGCTCGGCAGGGGCTATGTGCAGACCATTGCCTCTGACCACTCTCCCTATACCGTCGAAGAAAAAGAGCGCGGCCGCGACAACATCTGGCTTGCCCCCAATGGAATCCCTGGCGTACAGACTAGCCTTGCCGTCTTTCTCAACGCCGTCAACGAGGGCTGGCTGGCGCTGGAGCGCGTTGCGGAAATGATGAGCTACAACCCCGCGCAGATCTACGGTCTTGCTCCGCAGAAGGGAGAAATCCGCTTCGGGGCCGATGCGGATCTTGTTGCAGTGGATATGGAGTTGGTCAAGACGTTCCGGGAGGAGGACATCCTCAGTAAGAGCAAATGGTCGCCGTACTGCGGCATGACCTTCAAGGGGTGGCCGGTTATGACAGTGGTCCGCGGTGAGGTTGTCTATCAAAACGGGCGCATCACCGGAAGGCTCGGCCACGGAAACTATCTGAAACGGAGAAAGTGAGAAGATCTATGAAAAAAATCGTAATACTGGATGCCTATGCCACCAACCCCGGTGATATTCCCTGGGACGGCATTGCCGCACTGGGCAAGCTGACCATCTACGACCGCACGCCGCCGGAGCTGATTGTCCCGCGCATCGGCGACGCAGAGATTGTGATTTCCAGCAAGGTAAAGATTGGCCGCGAGGTATTCAAACAGTGCCCGAAGCTGGAGTACATCGGTCTACTTTCCACCGGCTATGACGTGATTGATGTCGCGGCAGCGAGGGAGTATGGCGTAAGTGTATGCAATTGCCCGGGTTACAGCACTGAGGCCGTTGCGCAAATGGCCTTTGCGCTGCTGCTGGAGATCACCAACCTCGTCGGGCTGCACAGCGCCGCGGTCTACGACGGCGTCTGGGAAAAAGGTTCCGACTGGTGCTTTTGGCTCAAGCCGCACACGGAGCTTCTGGGCAAGACCATGGGCGTCATCGGTTTCGGCAACATCGGCCGCTGTGCAGCGGGAATTGCCAATGCCTTCGGAATGCGCGTGCTGGGCTATTCACGGCACAGGTATCCGGAATATGAAAACGAGAGAACTGTCTGCGTCGACGGGCTTGAGCAGATTTGGCGCGAGTCCGACGTAATCCTTACGGCCTGCCCGCTTTCAGATTCAACGCGCGGCATCATCTGTAAGGAAAACATCGAAAAGATGAAGAAAAACGTGATTATTATCAACATTGCGCGCGGCGGAATCGTCAATGAGGCGGAGCTTGCTGACGCACTCAACTCCGGCAGAGTCTGGGGCTACGGCGCGGACGTGGCTTCGACGGAGCCGATCCGTCACGACAATCCATTGCTGAAGGCGAAGAATTGCTATCTGACGCCGCACATCGCCTGGGTGCCGTATGAGACGCGCGAGCGGATGCTGAAGATTGTCGAGGAGGATCTGCGCTCCTACCTCTCGGGCCATAGGATCAACTGCGTTAATTCGTAATTCCGCAGCCAGAGCGGGAAAACACCAGGAACCGTCTAAGTCCTGACGGTTCCCAGTGTTTTTGTGCGTGCCGATTCAATCATGCGGCGCTCATACAGCACAGAATCCGTCTCCTGTGGCTTTCCAGACACAACCAGCCGCACTGAAACAGCAAAAGTGGTAGCGCAAAAGGGCTTCATGCACAGCAGCAACGTACCTGTCAGCAAAAGCCTGAGGTTTGCGGGCGGGGAGACCAGACGATAGTACGCGGTGTTGGAGAGCGCGCCTCCGAGCCGCAGCACGATAAGGGCGTCGAGGCAGAGGAAGCAGAGGAAAAAGGAAAAAACGAAGAAGACCAAGGCCGCGAGCATAATGACGGTAAGGTACTGCACCGCGCTCCCTGTGGCCAGAAGGCGGCAATACTTACCGGAGCCGCGCAGAGCCAGTAGTGTGACTGTGCTGCTGCGCAGGGCGCCCGCCTTAAAATGTTCTCAAAAGCGCTGGAACACGCGATCAAGACCGCTGCGCTGCGCCTCGGCGAGCGCGGCAAATACCGTGATTCCCGGTGGAGAAAACAGCAAAAACACCACAGGCAGCCGCAGAAAAACCAGTACCATCCCAGCGCGGTATGGAAAAACGTAGAAATGCGCTCTGTCCGGCTCGTTTCGGGAGAAGTCATTTGACTTTATCGGCAAAGAAGAATTCATATTCAGCGCTGACAAGATAGGCGTATGTAGAAAAGACGCCTTTTCCAACACCAAAGGAGTTTATAATGCTTTCGGCTACGCTGGACGCAGGCATCCTTAGGAAATTTTATCCTAATTTTGAACTTTATTCTTTACTTTTAAATGGCTTGCTTATTGTTGTTTCCAACAACCATGTGACTCTGTTACTATACTGAATCTTTACTCTTGGCTGGTCGCTATAATAGTACTATAATATAAGTGTGTAGAAAAAAGTGGATTAAAAAAGCTGAAACAACGAGTTGCAGACACATTATGCGAAACGCCGT
>CABSBF010000101.1 GCA_902475855.1 uncultured Eubacteriales bacterium | reverse complement strand
CGCAGACTGTTCGGGAATAGTGCTGGCTATTCCGCGGATAGTGTGGTAGCTTGTGTGTTGCCCAAAAAGATGCAAGGAGGACACAGTGTGGAATACCAGTATTATTTGAGACAAATTTACCGCAAAGACGGTTCTGTTTGGATCGACATCCTTGAGGCGGCGCAGGCGGAAAAGCTGGGGTATCAGGACGGTGACAAGTACACGCAGAATGACGGCGTTGTTTACATCAACGGGTTTGACAGCCCGTCTGCCCTGAACACCTTTATCGAAGACCTGCATGGCTGCGTGAACCGCAGCGAAGCGATGGCTGCCCACCAGCGGGAGGAACGCTGATGGCTACGGTAAAAGAGATTGCGCCACACGCACTCCAACCGGAACACCTGCGTGTCGCCGCCTACTGCCGTGTCAGCTCAGACTCTGAGGATCAGCTGCATTCCTACGCAGCCCAGATCCGCAACTACACCGAGGTGATCGCTCAGCACGACGGCTGGGATCTGGTGGATGTGTACGCCGACGAGGGCCTGACCGGCACGCGCGTGGACAAGAGGGACGATTTCAATCGCATGATGCGGGACTGCCGAAAGGGCAAAATCGACTGCATTCTGGTGAAGTCAGTAGCCCGTTTCGCCCGCAACACCAAAGAGTGTCTCGCCTCCCTGCGAGAACTCTCCGGTATGGGAGTCACTGTCCGATTCGAAAAAGAAAATATCGACACAGGAACGCTCACCACCGAACTGATGGTGAGCGTTTCCGGTTCTCTGGCCCAGCAGGAGTCCCTATCCATCTCGGCAAACCAGCGTCTGAGCTATCAGCACCGCATGGAATGCGGAGAATTCATCACCTGCAGCGCTCCCTACGGATACCGGATTAAAGACAAGAAAAACCTTGAGATCCTGCCGGAAGAAGCGGCTGCGGTACGCTGGGCCTTTGATGCATATCTCAAAGGAAACAGCTCCAAATGGATCGCGGAGCAACTGACGGCAAAAGGCATTCCGACGCAGAATGGCGCCGAGAAATGGCAGGAGACAAGCATCCGATATCTGCTGACCAACGAGAAGTATATTGGAGACACGCTCTGCCAGAAATCCTATAGCTGCGGCTTCCCGTTCGTGCAAAAGCGCAATCGGGGGGAGCGGATGCAATACTATGTCGAAAACAGTCATCCGGCCATCATTGACCGCGATACCTTTGAAAAAGTGCAGGAGCTGCTGCGCAAGAAAGCACAAAAAGAGAAAAGGCGTCGAGAGAGAAGTCCATTCGCCCTGAAAATCCTATGCGGGAACTGTGGGACGATGTTTCTGCGCCGAACCAGCAAAAACGGATATGTAACATGGGTCTGCCGAACCCATGACCGCAGTGCCGATGCCTGCCACGTAGGACGCATTCCGGAGAGCGAGATCCGCGCTGCATTCCTACGGATGTACCGCAAGCTCAAGTGCAATGCCGACATGATCCTAAAGCCCGCTATGGAGCAGATGAACGCCCTTGACGCCATCCTGCAGCAGAATAACCCGAAAACCCTGACCATCAACCGGGCCATCGCGGAAGCCACAGAGGAAAGCCATAAAATCAGCACCCTGCGTGTCAATGGCCTGCTGGACGCCGATACCTGCACGGCTCGCATGAATGTGATCAGCGCCAAGCTGGCGCAGCTCCGCAGGGAACGGCGCAGGCTGGCGGAGAATGAAGCATTGGACGAGGTCATGGACGCGCTTCGGAAGGTGCGGCAGACGATTCTTGACGGGCCGGAACAGATGGATGACTTCGACGATGATCTCTTCGAAAGTCTCGTGGAAAAGATCATCGCGGAATCTCAAACAGAGATTCGTTTCCGACTCTATGGCGGGCTGGAACTGAGGGAGCGATTGGAGGTGGCGGTAAGATGACAAAACGCAAGATTTTATATGGATACCAGATCCGTGGCGGCGCATTGGAGATCGTTCCGGAAGAGCAGCGGGTCGTTCAGATGCTGTTCGCCCTCTACAGTGCCGGAGCATCTTACCAGGACATCTCCGATGCGTTGAATCGGCAGGGCGTTCCATACAGCTCCGAAATACCGCTTTGGAACAAGCATAAGATAAAGCGCATGTTGGAAAATGCCCGTTACACCGGAAAAGATGGTTATCCTGTGATGATCGCGGAAACCGATTTCCAAGCTGTGCAGGACAAGATCTCAGAAAAGAATGACAGGCGGCAGGTGTCCGAAGAGGTGACGGTCGTTGACCGGTTAAAGCCCTACTTTCGATGTACCTGCGGTGGAAAGATGGTTCGTCTGGGTGGACGCTGGCAGGATCGCAGCAAGGTGTATCTCAAATGCGAACACTGCGGCATTTCCGTTTCTCTGGATACGGATGAGACGTTCCAAGAAGTTGCCCACCAAATGCAGACGTATGAATGCCAGGAGGCGGACGCTTATGTTCCCTCTGCGGAGGTCATTCGGCTGAACAACGCCATCAACCGAGGGCTCGAACAGCCTGACTCACCCGAAGCAGTCATGGCTCTCATTTTACAGGGGGCAGCCGCACGATATGACTGCTGCCCCCAGCCTATTTCTGAATGTGAACCCTCAGACTGCCCAGTGGAAGTGGATTGGCTCCGCTTTCGCCGGGTGGTCTCTTATATCACCGTCGCGTCTGACGCTACGGTGAGCCTCACATTTACGGATGATAACTTCACTGGAAAGGACAAATAACCATGGAAGCAGCAACAACCACTTTAGAACGGCGTGTGCGGGAAATCCCGCCGACCAGGAAGCCGGAAGAATTACTTAGAAACTACGATGGCAAGATGCGTGTGGCGGCCTACTGCCGCGTATCCACCGACAGCGAGGAACAGCTCAACAGCTATGAAGCCCAAAAGACCTACTACACCCAGAAGATTCAGGACAACCCTGATTGGGAGATGGCGGGCATTTACGCAGATGAGGGCATCTCCGGAACCAGCCTCAAAAAGAGAGCGGAGTTCAATAAGATGATCACCGCCTGCAAGCGTGGCCGCATCGACTTCATCATCACGAAGTCCCTCTCCCGCTTTGCCCGAAACACGGTGGATTGTCTGGATACGGTCCGACTTCTTAAAGCCAATGGCATCGGCGTGTACTTTGAAAAGGAGAATATCAATACTCTTACGGAATCCAGTGAGTTCCTGGTTACCCTGTTCAGCGGCTTTGCCCAGGCAGAGTCTGAGTCACTCAGCAAAAATGTTGCATGGGGCAAAGAGAAAAGCGCAAAGGCAGGCAATGTCCACTTTCAATATAAGAAAATGCTGGGCTACCGCAAGGGCGAGGACGGCCAGCCGGAGATCGTGCCGGAGGAAGCCACAATCGTCCGCCGCATCTACCGCAGGTATCTGGACGGCTGCACATTAGGTAAGATCAAACGGGAGCTGGACGAGGACGGTGTTCCCACAGCCCAGGGTGTGGAGTGCTGGTCACCCGCCATCATCCATAACATTCTGACCAACGAAAAGTACATTGGGGATGCTCTGCTGCAGAAAACCTATGTTACGGACTGTCTCTCCAAGAAGGTTCGAAAAAACCGCGGTGAGCGCGTCATGTACTATGTTGAAAACAACCACCCCGCCATCATCTCAAGAGAGGCATTCGATCTGGTGCGGAAAGAAATGACGCGCCGCTCCAGCAAGCGAAAGGTGCTGCAAAAGAGCGGCAAGACGGAACTCGGAAAATATTCCGGCAAATACGCCCTGACGGAACTGCTGGTGTGCGGTGAGTGCGGTTCCCCCTACAAGCGGGTGACATGGGCCAGAGACGGAAAAAAGCGCATCGTCTGGCGGTGTGTCTCCCGGCTGGAGTTCGGTACAAAATACTGCCATGCCTCGCCTACGCTGGATGAAGGCAAGCTCCACAGTGCCATCCTCAACGCCATGAACGAGTACGCAGCCATCCGGCAGGAGGTCTGCCCCGATGTGCTGGCGATGGTGGAGGAAGCCAAGCAGGCGCTGACTCAGGCCGGTACAAAACTGCTGACGCTGAAGCGCCGCCTTGACGAAGTCAGCCATGAGCAGGCTGATCTGCTGGACATGCTGCTGTCCAACATGGCCGACGCTGATCTAAACGCCAGAATGAAAGCCCTGACGGATGAGAAAGCGTCTCTCAAGGAACAAATTTTAGAGGCCCAGCAGGAAGAAGTCGGTCTGGAAGAACAAGTTGCCAAGCGCCAGCAAATGTGGGACAGCCTGATCGAATGCAGCGAGGGCTACACGGAGTTCGACGATGAGTTC
>CABSBF010000100.1 GCA_902475855.1 uncultured Eubacteriales bacterium | reverse complement strand
CCGGTGAATTTGGACTTGCGGGAGTAGATGACGTATTGCTTCGGCGTATCTTTCGGTTTCATAGCGGCACCTCGCATTATTCGTTAGGTTGATGGGTATATTGTAACGGATTGGAATCCGTTTGAAAAGGTGCCAAGAGAAGAATCTGAAAATTTCTGCGGAAGGCAGAGGTTTTCGCGCGCTGACCGTACCTGTAACGGACGCGGTGTTCCTGTCGAAACTTACAACTCGATGTCAGCGGCTTCGTCGCAAGCGTCTTCGAGTACGGGCCCCACCTTACGCAGGAACGCATCCACCTGCTCCGGGCAGCGGCCGATATAGTCCTCCGGCTTCAGCAGGGCGGCAAGGTCTTCCTCGCTCATGGAGAAGGCCGGTTCTGCCGCCAGACGGCGCAGAAGGTCGCAGGGCTCCCCTTCCTTCATTTTTGCGGAGGCTGCAAGGGAGCAGCGGCGGATGACCTCGTGCAGCTCCTGCCGGTCTCCGCCGCGCTTGACGGCTTCCATCATCAGGTTTTCCGTGGCGATAAACGGCAGGTATTCGCGAACAGACCTGTCGATGATCATCTCATTTACAACAAGCCCGCGCGTCACATTATTGCAAAGGCGCAGGATCGCGTCGGCGCAGAGAAATCCCTCCGGCATGGAGATGCGGCGGTTGGCAGAGTCGTCCAGCGTGCGCTCCATCCACTGAACGGATGCCGTCATATGGGCGTTGGCGGCGTCTGAAATGAGATAGCGGGACAGCGAGCAGATGCGCTCGCTCCGCATGGGGTTTCGTTTATACGCCATGGCGGAGGAACCGATCTGGTTTTTTTCAAAAGGCTCCTCCAGCTGCCGGTCATGCTGCAAAAGGCGGATATCGTTTGCCATGCGGTAGGCGCTCTGAGCGATGGAGGACAGGCAGTTCAGGATGCGGCTGTCCGCCTTTCGGGGATACGTCTGCCCGCAGACGTCAAAGCAGCGCGCAAAGCCGAATTCCGCGCTGATCTGGCGGTTCATGCGGTCGATCTTGTCCGTGTCGCCGTCAAAGAGGTCCAGAAAGCTCGCCTCGGTTCCGGTGGTCCCGCGGCAGCCGAGAAATTTCATATGCGCCAGCACATGATCCAGTTCCTCCAGATCGGAGAGAAAATCCTGCATCCAGAGGGTCGCCCGCTTGCCCACGGTGACAAGCTGCGCCGGCTGGTAGTGGGTATATCCGAGGGTGGGCAGCGATTTGTACTTCTCCGCGAAGGCGGCAAGATTCCTGAGTACGCCCAGCAGCTCTCCGCGAAGATAGCGCAGGGCGTCCCGGTAAAGGATCAGATCCCCGTTGTCGGTCACATAGCAGCTCGTGGCCCCCAAATGGATCACACCCGCGGCGCCAGGCGCCGCCTTTCCGTAGGCATAGACATGCGCCATCACGTCATGCCGCACTTCCTTTTCCCGCTGCGCGGCACATTCAAAATCAATATCGTCGATGTGCGCTTCCAGCTCCGCCACCTGCTCTGCCGTGATGGGCAGGCCGAGGTCGTGCTCGGCCCGGGCCAGCGCGGTCCAGAGCCTGCGCCAGGTCTGGATGCGCTTTTCCTGAGAGAAGAGATGCAGCATCTCTTCGGAAGCATAACGGGACGAGAGGGGCGATTCATATTTTTCGTACATCATGGACACCTTTCTCCGATTGATTTTCTCAGCGGCAAACGCTGTTGTATTTTTCCTTGATCGATCCTGCACCATGCGCCCGCTCACCGCTTGATGTACGCATCCCGCTCCGCTCCGACGGATACGTATCCGATGTGACAGCCGATGGCCTTTTCGATATACTCCACATAGGCCTGCGCCTGCTTGGGAAGCGCTTCCCATGTGCGGACGCCGGAGATATCGCAGCCCCAGCCGTCCAGATATTCCGTAACGGGCTTCGCCGTTTCAAGCGCCGCAGGGAAGGGAAACACATCCGTTTCCGCCCCGTTGACCACATATTTGGTGCAGACGGGGATCTTGTCCATATAGCTGAGGACGTCCAGCTTGGTCAGGGCGATGGTCGTGGCGCCTTGGGTCTGCACGCCGTAGCGCGTGGCGACGATATCCAGCGGGCCGACGCGGCGGGGCCGCCCTGTTTTTGCACCGTACTCAAATCCGGCCTCCCTCAGCCGGTCGGCCTCGGGGCCGAACCACTCGCAGACAAAGGGTCCCTCGCCCACGCAGGTGGAGTAGGCCTTCACCACGCCAACGACTTCGTCCAGCCTGGCAGAGGGAAGTCCGGACCCGACCGGTGCGTAAGCCGCCACCGCGTTGGAAGAAGTGGTGTAGGGATAGATGCCGTAATCCAGATCCCGCAGCGCACCCAGCTGCGCTTCAAAGAGGATGCTCTTCCCGTCCTGCTGCGCCTTGCGCAGCCAGCTGCCGGTATCACAGATGAAGGGTTTGAGCTTCTGCCCATAGGTGTGCAGATAATCGCACAGCTGCGCCATGGTATAGGGCTTTGCACCGTAGACTTCGGTCAAAGTCAGATTCTTCCATTCCAGCAGGTCCTCCAGATGGCGGACCAGGTATTCCGGATAGAAGAGCTCGCCGGCCTGGATCGTCTTTTTCTGGTATTTGTCGGAATAGAAGGGGGCGATCCCCTGCTTGGTGGAGCCGTATTTTTTGTCCTTCAGGCGCTCTTCCTCCAGCTCATCCAGTAAAATGTGCCACGGCAGCACCAGCGAGGCCCGGTCGCTGATCTTCAGGTTCTCCGGCGTTACGCTCACGCCCTTTGCGGCGACGCTTTCCATCTCGCCACAGAGGCTCTTCATATCCAGCGCAACACCGTTTCCCAGAATATTGACCACATCGGGCCGGAAGATGCCGGAGGGAAGCAGGTGCAGGGCGAATTTCCCGTATTCGTTGATGACGGTATGCCCCGCGTTTCCGCCGCCCTGATAGCGCACCACAATATCATAGTCCCGCGTGAGCAGATCGACCATGCGGCCTTTCCCCTCGTCGCCCCAGTTGATGCCGACAATGGCACAAGTTTTCATAAATATGACCTCCTGCATCGTATCATTTCATCGTTCACAAGGCAAGCGCCGCTTTCGCGGCGCCGCCTATTTTTTGTCTCATTCACCTGACGCTGAACATCAGGTCTCCGTAGGTGGGAAACGGCCAGGCGCTTTCCGCCGTCAGCGTTTCCGCCTCGTCCGCGGCAGAGCGCAGCACTGTCATCCGGGAGATCATCTCATCCCGAATAAAGTTCGCCCCCTCGGTCACATCACAAATGGTTTTGAATCTGGCGATCGCGCTGTCCAGTGCGTCGACCCGCGAGTCAATGGTCTCGGTCACGGCTGTCAGCCGTTTGACAAGTTTTGCTTCATAGCCGCAGCTGTTCTCGCCGGTGAAGGCGTTCTTGTCGGCGGCATCCCGGGCTACGGTCGCAGCGTAGTGCGAAACGGCAGGCAGGATCTGCTTTCGGGCCATGTCGCTCATGGTCTGCGCCTCGATACACACGGTCTTGCAGTAATTTTCCAGCATGATCTCATACCGGGACCGGAGTTCCACTTCGGTATAAACCCCAAGAGATGTCAGCATCTCAACGTTTTTCACGTTCAGCAGCTCCGGGATCGCGTCCGGGGTGGTGCGCAGATTGAGCAGGCCCCGATCTTCCGTAGCCTCCCGGATCCACGTTTCATCGTAACCGTTTCCATTGAAGATGATCCGCTTGTGCGCCTTGATGGTGCGCTTGATCAGCTCGTGCAGGGCGGTGTTGAAGTCTGCCGCCTGCTCCAGCTCGTCTGCGCAGCGCTTCAGGGACTGGGCCACCGCAGCGTTGAGCATGATGTTGGCGCAGGCGATGGAATCGGAAGAGCCCAGCATCCGGAATTCAAATTTGTTGCCGGTAAAGGCGAAGGGGGAAGTGCGGTTGCGGTCCGTGGTATCCCGAATAAAGCGCGGGAGCACGTCGGTTCCCAGCTTCATCCTCTTCTTTTCCGCGCCCACATAGGTGGAATCGCTCTCAATGGCGTCCAGCACGGCGCTCAGTTCATCCCCCAGAAAGATCGAGATCACGGCGGGAGGCGCTTCATGTGCGCCCAGCCGGTGGTCGTTTCCCGCCGTGGCGACAGAGGCTCTCAAAAGCCCCTGATAGTCGTCCACCGCCTGAATGACCGCCACCAGAAACAGCAGGAACTGGGCGTTTTCGTGGGGCGTCTCGCCGGGAGAGAGCAGGTTGATACCGGTATCGGTGGAGAGCGACCAGTTGTTGTGCTTGCCGCTGCCGTTGACCCCGGC
>CABSBF010000099.1 GCA_902475855.1 uncultured Eubacteriales bacterium | reverse complement strand
GCTGTGAGAGCTGCCAAGCTCTGTCCGCGCTGTTCCCCATCGCCGGGGCGCGAGCTGCAAATACGGCGGGACAAACTTTTCAAGATAGGATGAAAAATCATGATCAACGAACTTACCAGAAAAAACGCACATACCGAACTCGACCACATCTTCAAAACCATTCTCCCCGCGCACGGCATGACAGAGCGGCCGGAACAGATCCGTCTCAGCCACACCATGCTGGACGCCATGTTTGAAAACCGCATTGCACTGAGCGACGCCGGGACCGGTATTGGAAAGACCTATGCGTACTTAACCGCTGCCATCGTGTACAGCCACAGCAGGCTGGTAGACGGGCTTCCGTTCCAGCCGGTCATCATTGCAACCTCCAGCATCGCCCTCCAGAACGCCATTGTGCGGGAGTATCTGCCGTTTCTGTCGGATGCGCTGTCGGACAATCCGCATATCACAACACCCATTCTTGCCGCCTTGCGCAAGGGCAAGAGTCACTATGTCTGTGACGAGCGGCTGCGCCAGCACCTGCAGCAGCGCCCGAACGGGAAAAACGCCATGCAGAAGAAAGAACTTTATTCCCTGCGGGATGTTCTGGATCTGGATGAAACGCAGAAACTCAGCAGCTTTGACCGTGAGCGTGTCTGCGTTCCGCAGTTTTGTGACTGCAAGCACCCAGACTGCCGCTATCGTCGGCACCTGACCGAGTGTGGGCAGAAACGGTATCTGTTCCAGATCTGCAACCAGAATCTCTGGCTGGCAGACTGTATGCACCGGGAAAGCGGCTTGAAGCCCATCCTCCCGGACGCCTGCACGGTCATTGTGGATGAAGCACACAAGCTGCCGGAAACAGCGCGGGAAATGTTTGGAACGACCTTAACGGCCGGAGAGATCCGCAGCGCAGTCGTTCGGCTGAAGCAGGACGGATACGCGCTGGCAGCAGACCGGCTGTTTTCTGCTTCTTCCACACTTCTGCAAAAGATGGCAGAGCTGTCGCCGGAGTGCCCTGTTGAGCTGCTCCATGATGATCTCAGCAGAGTCCTTTCTACGCTGTTTTTGATCGGCAGAAAGATGTCTGCCTTTCTGGAACCTGCCACCAAGCGGGCGCTGGAGCAGCTCACCGACAAAGTCGTTTTGTTTCTTCGTCTCAAGCTGGACACCATTCGCTACACCGCAGAGGATGACGACGGCAAGCTCATGCTGTGCAGCGTTCCAGCGGATATCACATCCAGAATGCAGAACACGGTCTGGAGCAAACAGATCCCACTCCTACTTACCTCCGGAACGCTTGCCATTGGCAGCAGCTTTCGCCGGTTTCAGGACGAATGCGGGCTGTCCGGCAATCCAAGAGTCACAGAAGCGGTTGCCGTATCACCCTTTGACTACGCCGCAAATTGCAGATTATTTTTTCCGCAGCGGCCGCCTCGCTTTTCTGAGGACGAGCGGTATCCCCAAACTGTTGCCCGGCAGATTCTATGCCTGCTGCAAGCGGCGAACGGACACGCCCTTGTTCTTTTCACCTCTTACAAGGATATGTCCACTGTCTGTGAATGTCTCTACCGGCTCAAAAGCGGCATCCCAATCTTCGTCATGCGCAGGAACCACCCACAGATCCTGCGGCAATTCAAGAGCACCCCCGGAGCCGTCCTCTTGGCAACCGGAGCTGCGTGGGAGGGCATGGACTTTCCCGGCGACTGTGTGTCGCTGCTCATCATTCCCCGGCTGCCCTTCGCATTCCCGGACGCCATCCACGAGCATGAAAAGAGAAACTATCCTGCTCTGCATGATTTCATTCGGAGCGTCATCGTGCCGGAAATGCAGATCAAGCTCAAGCAGGGCTTTGGGCGTGCCATTCGCACGGAAACGGACACCTGCGTGGTTGCCATCTTAGATGAGCGTTGCAGCGCCAGAGGCCGCTACCGGCAGGATGTTCTGAACGCGCTGCCTGAAATGCCGATCTTGACAGAGGTATCCGCTATCCGACAATTCCTCTGTGCCGTCAAGCCGCGGAGCTATTTTGAAGCGGCGGCATAATCAAATTCGTAAAAACAAAAAGGAGAAGCATCATGTATAAACGGAAAACAAAGCTCAGTCCCATTCACATCAGCCTCATTGCGCTGGCCATCCTGGTGGTCATTGCTGTAATTGTCACATTCGCCGTCAAAAAGGACGAACCGAAGGAACCCACCGCGCAGAGCGGTATTGTCTACGACGACTCCGCCATTGAAGGCGGTTGGGAGACGCTCTCGCAGGAGGAAATCGAGCAGCGCCTCAACGACAAGGTGCAGGCGGGCATGATCAACATCAGCTGCAACACCGCGCCGTATTTCAAGGACGGCAAAAGCGAAGGCAACGTCATGCTGGTCAATGAGCTGAACAATCTCTATCCACAGAAGGTGGAGTTCTATCGCAATGACACGGGCGGAAAGATCTACGAGTCCAAGGCCATTGCGGTCGGCAGCAAGATCGAGCGCGCAAAGCTCGATGTGGAGCTGCCCGCAGGCGAGTACGAATGTACTGCCTACTTTTCCAACTTAGATCCTGACTCCGGCGCGACCTTGGGTGTTGCTGGGGCCATCATCCATATTACCATCCAAAACTAACAAAACGAAAAAGGAGAACCAACTATGAAGAACATGAAGAAACTCGTATCCCTGCTCCTCGCCGTCTGCCTTATGGCAAGTCTCGCCATTGGCGCATCCGCTGCCGAACCCACTACCGTGGATGTCTCCGGCGGCACCGGCACCTCCAGCGTCAACCTGTCTTCCACCTCGGACGGCACCCTTGACGGTGACCCCGCCGCCACGAAGATGAACGTCACCATCCCGACCATCCTCCCCATTGCAGTCGGTACGGACGGCACGGTCACGACGGCCACCGACATCCGCATCACCAACAATTCCTTTGGCGCAGTTAAGGTCGACAATGTCAAGGTCGAAGCCGGTACCGGCTGGAAGCTGACCGCGTTCGGCAGCAAGGACAGCCTTGCCAAGGTCAAGGTGGACAGCAACATGATCGGCTTCAAGCTCGCTCTGGGAGGCGGCGCGGAGCAGCTCACCAATGCCGAGAATGCGGCTTCCCAGACCCTCATTGACGGTGCCATCGAAGGCTGCTATATGTCCGGCAACGGCGATCAGAGCGCAAACTCCATCGGCATCGCGTATGACGCCATTGTCAGCTCGGTCTCCGAAGCTGTCGTCAACGCTTCCGTCGCGTCCGTCCTGTTCGTGATCTGCTGGGATGCGGTCTAAGCCGCACCCATCCATCGCCGGGGGAACCTGCTTCCCCCGGCAGCTTTTATCATAGGAGGGATTCACTTTGAAAACAAAACGAATTCTTGCGCTGTTTCTGGCTGTCGTGACCTGCCTGTCTCTTGCCGTTTCCGCATCCGCGGCGAGCATTTCAGATTTTAAGGATGTGGACACAAAAGCATGGTACGCCGAAGCCGTGTCTGCGGCTGTAGATAACGGCTTGCTTTACGGTAAATCCAGGACGCAGCTTGACCCCAACGGTCTGCTGACCCGTGCAGAAATGGCGGCTATTACAAACCGTTCCTTTGGCTGTTACAAAACAGCGGACATTTCTGCGTATAAGGACGTTGCCAAGGGCAAGTGGTACTACAACGATGTCGCACTCGCCGTCCAGATGGGAACGTATAACGGCGTTTCCGCCAGCAGCATGCAGCCGGATCGGGCAATCACCCGTCAGGAGGCCATTGCAGTTGTGGCAAGGGCCTTGCAGCTCAATCCGGACGATTACGCCAAGACGGATCTGTCCAAGTTTGCGGATGCGAAGGAAGTGTCCGGATGGGCGCTACCGTACATGAAAGCAATGGTCGCAGCCGGTTATGTGCATGGCCGCACACAGGGTCTTGTCCCGCAGGCCAATATCACAAGAGCCGAGTTTGCACAGCTCTATTTCAACATCATCCAGTCCTATATCGCCAAGAGCGGCAGCTATGCGAAGGACTACAAGGGCAATCTGCTTGTCCGCACCAAGGACGTTGAACTGAAGGACATGTCCATTGACGGCGATCTCATCATCGGCTGCGGCGTTGCAGACGGCAAGATCACGCTGTCCAACGTAAAAATCTCCGGCCGCCTTGTCGTGTGGGGTGGCGGCACAGCGGCGATTTACTGCAATGACGGCACAACAGCGGCCGAAGTCATTGCCTGCCGTGTGGACGGGCCGGTCAAGGTCATTTTTGACCGCGAATCGACGCTGCTGGTCTACGACAAAATCAAAACCCG
>CABSBF010000098.1 GCA_902475855.1 uncultured Eubacteriales bacterium | reverse complement strand
ACGCGGCACATGATCGACGCAGACGCCATCGCGCAGATGAAGCCCGGCGTCGTGCTCGTGAACACATCCCGCGGTGGTCTTGTGGATACCGAGGCGCTGATTGAGGGACTGAAAAGCCACAAGGTCGGTGCAGCGTGTCTGGATGTGTACGAGGAAGAGGGAGACCTCTTCTACGAGGACTGCTCGGAGGAGATCGTCGCAGACGACACGCTGGTGCGGCTGATTTCAATGCCGAACGTCATCGTCACCTCGCATCAGGCGTTCCTCACAAAAGAAGCGCTCAGCAACATTGCCGCGACGACCGTGGACAACCTCCTGAAATTCGAGCGCTGCGAGCCGTCACCGGATGCCGAGGTCTGCTACCACTGTGAGCGGAAGGAAGCCTGCCGCAAGACGCGCGACCAGAAGTGCTTCTGAGATAAAAATAGCAAGAACCGGCGTACCGTCCGATTGGGCGATACGCCGGTCCTTTTTTCGAAATTCAGGATTTTGTCTGGTCTTCCTGCTCCTGCAGTTTTTTCTCCAGCGCAGACTGCTTTGCAAGAATGGCATTGACCTTAGCACGCCTGTGTAAATTCAGCGATCGTTTTTGTGTGAAATCTCCGTAAAAAATCTGCCACAGCAAAGAAAATGCCCGGAAGCGTTGTGCCTCCGGGCAGATTCTGCGTTTCGGAATTACGGCGTATAGCTTCTGGCCAGGACGGTCAGTTCGCCGTGTTCGATGGTCGCCAGCGTATTGTTGGCGGTAAAGCCGGGTTCAGACGCAGCCAGCTTTGCAAGGTCAGACGCGGCATAGGTCTCGTCCGGATGCTCGAGATCGGAATTGTCCGTCAGGACAAAGCCTTCCGCGACCGGCACGGTGATTCTGCCAAGCTCGTGATACGATTTCGCATCATCCAGACCGGCGGCATAATAAACGCCGCTGTCATCGCTCGTCAGATCGACGCCGCCCTGCTCCAAACCGCCATTGATGGTGACAAAGCCGTCCTTGCCCTCTCTAGACGTGACGACCATGTCCTTACCGTCTACAACGATGGTATCGCCGACGGCAAGCTGCGAAATGTCCACCATATCATAGACGTCATAATCATAGACTGTCAGGGTGATCTCCGTCTTACCGTCTTTTTCGGAAATGTCCTCCGTGCCGAAGCTTGCTGCGACGGTCGCGTCGGTCAGTGCGTTCAGGTCAAGGCTTTCCGGCAACGGCTCGATGCGCTTTGTTTCCTGCGCGGGCTGCTGTGTTTCTGCGGTCTGCGCAGAATCCGGCTGCTGCTCCGTTTCCGCTGTGTTGGAGTCCTTCTGTGTATCCGAATTAGCCTGCTTGGCTGCGCAGGCGCTCAAGGCCAGCACCGAAAGGGCAAGCAAAATTGCCAATACTTTTTTCATAGGTCAAACTTCCTTTCATCAAGGGTCATTCCGTTCTTTTTGAACGGTGGCCCTATTCTGACAGAAAGTTGTGACGAAATCTTGCCCGAAGCATGACCGAATTATGAATTATCAGGCGGCAGCTTTGGCAGGAAGAAATCCGGCCCCTTCGCTTCAAACAAAAGAAGCGACACGCTCAGCAGCAGATCGGCGTGCTTGACCGGTTCATCCAGCGGGATACCGAACTCCTCCTGCATTCTTCGGATGCGGTAGAGCACCGTGTTGCGGTGGGCAAAGAGCGCCTCGCAGGTCTTTTGCAGCGACCGGCAGCAGATCAGGTAATAATAGAGCGTTTCGCAGTACTGCGTGCCCTTTTCCCGGTCGTGCGCGGCAAGGGTGTGCACCTCCTGCGCGATCAAATCTTCCCGCCCTTCCAGATTTTTCAGCAGCAGCGGCGTGCGCAGCTGCGCAACAGTGTAGACGCGGCCGCCGTGGAAGCGTTCGTCCGTCATCAGCGCCAGTGCCTCGCTTGCCGTGCGATAGAGTGCAGGCAGTGCAAACAGATCGTCCATTTTCTCCGACACGATGACCTTGAGCTGGAATTCCTCCGCCAGTGCGGGAAATCGCTCCATGTCCTCCCGCCGGTGCAGAAAAAGCACGACATTTCCTTTGTATAAAAAAGAATGAGAGTCCGGAAAAATCGCCGTTGCTTCTTCTTTCAAATGGCGCTGCCCGAGATATCCGCTATGATAGACAGTCAGATCGATGAGCGCGAAGGCAAGCGGATGGAAGTCCACCAGATATGTTCCCGAAATTTGCAGCCTGAAATACGGTACGGACGGAAAGCCGCCGTCCAGCAAATGCCGGAGAATATCCTCCGCCGTTTCAAACGGCTTATCCTGCCGGCTGGCCTCGACGAAAAGCTGCTTGGACAGAATTTGCTCCACGGTATTCCATGTCTGCGCCGGGATTTTTTCCAGATGCCCGTCCGTGTCGACGCAGATCAGATACCCCAGCCGCACACCTGCACTGACGAGCGGGGCAAAGCGGCGGCGATACGGGCTGTCTGCAAGCTTGATGCAGTCCGCCGCTCCTGCGGACAGGGCTGGACTTCGGCTGATGATCGCGCCTGCCTCATAGGTGATCTCGCCGCTGCGCACCGACGCCTGAAACACCGCATCGGAAAACCCCAGTGGCAAATGGTGCGCGGCAACATGAAACGTATCGTCCAGCACCAAAAGCGGTCAGCCCAGCAGCGCGCCCGCGCCTTCTACGAGGCGGCTTAGATCGTCCTGCGCAAAAAATTCCCGCAGCAGCGCATCGGCGCTGCACGTTTCCCACTGTGTTGCAGCCATATGGCGATATCCTTTCGCTTGTGCGCTTTGCACAAGTCTCTTTTTCTTTATTGTACTGCCAGTTTCTTGTTTTTACAAGATAAACCGACTAAAATTATATTGCAAAACAGAAAAGGAGCATGTATAATGAACGAGGAGCAGCGGGAACATTTCAAAGAGCTTTGCGCCGTGTGGATCGATCATCTGAATCAGGTTATTTCTTTTCATCCGGCGGACGGATTTGAACAGCTTCCGTTTGCGACCCACGAGGCGCAGATGCACTTTGCGCTGGAAAAATGCAAAGATGGATACAAGATCCAATAAATATGGAGGCATTTGTATGAAACGCACCATTCGGGTTTTCAGTTTACTGCTGGCAGCCGTGATGCTGCTGAGCGCACAGGCGCTTGCCGCAGAACCGGCACAGGCGTTTACAGACGTATCGAAACAGGATTATTTTTATGACGCTGTCAACTGGGCGGTCGAGAAAGAAATCACATCCGGTGTCAGCAAGGACGCATTCGCGCCGGAGCGTGACTGCACCCGCGCCGACTTTGTGACCTTCCTCTGGCGCGCCGCCGGGAAGCCGGTCGTGAATTACGCGATGAGCTTTTCTGATGTGAAAGAGAGTTCCTATTACGCAGAAGCTGTCCGCTGGGCAGCAAGTCTCGGCATTGTCACCGGTCTCAGCAAGAACACCTTCGGCGCAGCGAACGCCGTGACCCGGGAACAGGCGGTCACGATGCTCTGGCGCTTTGCAAAGCAGCAGGGCTTCGACACTACGCAGGGCGGCATGGCGATCCACGAGTACAACGACTATGACAGCCTTTCCGAGTATGCCCGCGAGGCGATGGCGTGGGCAGTCAACACCGAAATCCTCAAGGGCTCCAATAACCGCCTGCTGCCGGATGCCGCCTGCACCCGCGCCCAGCTTGTGACGCTGCTGTACCGGCTGGAGTCCCAGACCACTGACATGGTCAATTACAGCGGTGACGTGACCGGCTGGATGTATGCACCCGAGAGCAAGGATACAGTGGTCAATTTGCTTGTGAGCATCGACACCGTAGCAAGCGGCAGCGCAGGCGGCAGCCTGCAGCAGGCAAACGCTGCAGTTTCTCTGATGAAGCTCGCTATGAACGAGAGCGGAAAGGTCGAAGAAGCAGCGAAAACTTATCTGGCCGGAATGAATGCAACGCAGAAGGACTTCTTCTCCTTCCAGTGGCAGCAGGCGCTTCGTCAGGCAAACGCCTTGCTGGACGGCAGCGAGGATCCCGCGATTCTGGACGATGCCGGCGATGCCGGTTTTGACCTGAAGGCAGTCAGCAGCGACAGAGTCGATGCCTTGGATAAAACCGTGACAGAGCTGCTGCGCGATGCTGGCGTCACGGACGAATGGAAAAATCACACAGACTTGGAGCCGTTCAACGCCGCCTGAGCTGTCAATTCTTCTTTTGTCGAATCTGATAAATTTATGGAGGTTTCCGGATTTCGGAAGCCTCCATGTTTTTTGTACGGCAATCTTCAACTGAGTTTCAGCCGCCGCTGCGGAACCGGACGGCAGATATTTTTCTGCTGCTCACCTGAATGTAAATTGGGGTACTGCCTTACATAACTGTTTTCATAAATATCATGGAATTTTGCGACAAAGAGAGCCTGCTGCTGTTCTCGCTCAGTTCCAGCCGTTGTTTGTGAGCCATAGACCTTATAGTCACCACAATTATCTGCCGACAATGATTCCAACTCAAATGATTTCTGGCAATGATATGACTGTGACTACTATTTGACTACTATCATCCGAAATCCTCAAAAAGCCGGTTTGCCCAGTGTTTTCAATGGTTTTCAAGAAATTCAGCGAAACAGGATGTTTTCGGTAAAAACCGTACAACCCTTGAAAACACAGCATTTTATCAGTTAATGCCTGAAAACTCCGACTCTGTAGGTCGCACGTTCGAATCGTGTCGGGCGTACCAAAA
>CABSBF010000097.1 GCA_902475855.1 uncultured Eubacteriales bacterium | reverse complement strand
GCGGACGGTTTGGACGACCTCCCGGTCGGGATTGAGCATGATCTTCATGTTCGCCACCTCTTTCTTATCTGTTGGCTATAGTATAGCACACAAAATCGCATTCTACCGTAACAAAGTCACATTTCCACAGAAAAACCGACGCTTTTTCAGCGTCGGTTTTACATGGTGTTTCCTCTGCATTTTTCCGGCGGCGCATCAGCGCAGCCTTTTCAGCCCGTCAAGATCCAGAATCCGGATTGCTCCGCGCTTCACCTCGACCAAGCCGTCCTCCGCGAACTGCTTGAGCATCCGCGCGACAGCTTCCCGCGCCGAGCTGATGTTCTGCGCGATCTGCTCATGGGTCATGCAGATCGTCGCCGAGCCGGTGCGCGCACAGGTCTCCGTCAGGAATCCGGCAAGGCGCTGGTCGAGCCGCTTGAACAAAATCTGCTGCATTGCCCACATAACGTCAGAAAAGCGCGCGGTCGCCTGCTCATAGAGAAAGCAGCGAACGGCGAGGTTCTGCTCCTTGAGCGTACTGAGAAGGCCGGCAGGAAGAACGAGCACCTCGGTGTCCTGCTGCGCCGTCATCTGCGTGTCGAAGGAAATCTGACGGATGACGCAGGAGGCAGACAGCACGCACAGGTCATTGGGGTAAAGCCGGAACAGCGTGACCTCCCGCCCCTCATCGGATAAAAGGTAGGTGCGAAGCTCACCGGAAAGCACGACCAGCATTCCAAGGCATTCCTGCCCGCTGCTGTGAACGAGCGCCCCCTTCTCATAGCGGCGGATCGCCACACTACGGTGCAGGAGCGCCGTTTCCTCCTCCGTCAGCGAGGCAAGGAATGGAATCCTGTGCAGCGCAGCTTCCATCTCAGTGGCAGCCGTGATGCCCGCAGCCATGCTCCCCGCAGGTATGGCCACCCTCGCCATGCGCATGGTCATGGTGGTCGCAGCGGACATTGGGGTTGTAGCCGAGCGTTCCGGCCAGCAGCGCGTTTACCGCTTCATCCGCATCCCCGCTGACACCGCCGTAGAGCCGGATTCCGGCTTCTGCCAGAGCGACCTGCGCCCCGCCGCCGATACCGCCGCAGATCAGGGTATCCACGCCGCGCTGCATCAAAAAGCCCGCCAGTGCGCCGTGCCCGCTGCCGTTGGTATCGACCACTTCCTCGCGAACGATTTTCCCGTCTGCCACCTCATAGA
The DNA here is from genome assembly GCA_902475855.1 of uncultured Eubacteriales bacterium. Taxonomy (GTDB): domain Bacteria; phylum Bacillota; class Clostridia; order Oscillospirales; family Oscillospiraceae; genus JAZOXB01. The sequence goes on along the minus strand of CABSBF010000097.1, from coordinate 3,506 downwards.
GCTTGAACTGCCCGGTATGGCCGAAGTGCTGGAAGATTTGACCGTTTTCATACGTGACTGCAATTTTCATGGTTCGTTCTCCTTTGTGATTGTATTTGTTTTCCGCGGTTTCGTGCAGCCTGCCGCAGCGACCGCAGCGTTGCTGCTCCTGCCCGCCGCAGATGCGGTAATTGCCGCCGGTGATGCGCAGCGGCCTCCCATGGACAAGGCAAGCCGCAATCTTGTGCCGGGCGCTTTCGTAGATTTCCTGCACAGTGGAGCGGGAAATGTCCATCTGCGCGGCGCATTGCTCGTGGGTCTGCTGTTCCAGATCCACCAGACGGATGGCCTCGTACTCGTCCAGTGTCAGCACAATGGGTTCTGTATCCGCACATCCGCCGGGGCAGAAGGTATCCACTCGCGGCGCCCCGCAGATTCTCCGGCATCGCGGTGGTCTCGGCATAGACGCGCCTCCTTTATTTTCGGTATATACCGATTATACCGCGTGCGGGTGCAAAATGCAAGAGGGAATTCCGCACGCCGCTACCGAAACAGGGACAGGCTGGCCTTCACCACCCGGGTGACAAAGCGGATGATCTCCTCCTTGTCATACTTGTCATAGTCCTCCACCACGACGTGCATCAGGCCGTTGGACAGATGGGTATACATCATTTCAAGCTCCGCCTCATCGGCTCTGGGCAGCTCCTTTCGCCAGTAAGCAAGACTGTCCTCCCTGGCAAGGGCGATCATCCTTGTCAGGAGTGTTGAGCTCGTATTTCCCAGAATGAGCACCCGGCAGGCCTCCTGATTTTGATCAACCATGTCATAAATGGCTGCAATGAGCGTCGAAACATCAAAGGAGTTGACATAGCGAAGCGATTTCTCAAAGGCAGCGATCAGCTCGTTTTCAATGCTCTGCATCAGCGCGAAGCAGTCGCTGTAGTGGGCATAAAAGGTAGCGCGGTTGAGCTGCGCCAGCGTACATACCTCCTTTACCGTGATTTTATTGACCGGCTTTTCCTTCAGCAGCGTCAGGAACGCCTCCTTGAGTACCATCTGTGTATAGCGTTTTCTTGCGTCCAGTTTCTCCATTCTGAACACCTCCGAAAAAAGTTTACAAAGTTCGGCAACACTCCCGCGGGCAGTGTTGTTTTTCTTTCATACGCGGCAAGAGTGCTGATTGTATCTTCCCTTCCTACCAAGTATACTGTACTTGTGAAAGATAATCAACACTTGTACAATTATTTTGAGAGGAGGCTCTCTTTATGTATGATAAATATCTGGTCACAGGTGCTACCGGCTTCCTCGGCAGAGCCGTTGTGGAGGAGCTTGTGCGCCACGGCGCAAAGGTGGACGCGCTTGTGCTGCAAAACGATCCCTATCTGAACCTGCTTCCGAAGGAGGTTCACACTGTCATCGGCGATGTCTGTGAGAAGGACTCGCTTACGGCTTTTTTCGCAGATGCCGATGAGCATACCTGCGTCATTCACTGCGCCGGCATCATTTCCGTCGCCTCCCGTTCCGGGGCAAGGCTCTATCAGGTCAATGTGGGCGGAACATGGAAGCTGCTGCGGCAGTGCATGGAGCACAAGGTGGGGCGGCTGATTCACGTCAGCTCCGTCCACGCGATCCCGGAGCAGCCGAAGGGCAGTGTCATGACGGAGGACTGCGAATTCTCCGCCGGCCTTGTGGACGGTGACTATGCCAAGAGCAAGGCCACTGCAACGGAGCTGGTCTTTGATGCGGCAAAGCACGGACTGAACGCAAGCGTTGTATTCCCTTCCGGAATCATCGGCCCCGGCGACGTGCAGGGCGGAAGCTTCACCTCTATGGCGAAGACCTTCCTTGCAGGAAAGCTGCCGCTTGCCGTCCGCGGCGGATACGACTTTGTGGACGTGCGGGATGTGGCAAAGGGACTTCTGGCCTGCGCGGAATACGGGAAGCCCGGCAAGGGATACATTCTCTCCGGACATTATATCACGATCCATCGGATGCTTCTGGCCATCGGCAAAGCGGCAGGGCGGCTCTACCGTCCGCTTTGTCTGCCGCTCCGTCTGGCAAAGCTTGTTGCGCCGCTTTATGAAAAACGCAGCCTCAAGGCAAAGAAGCCCCTATTCTTCACGCCGTATTCCATTGCCGTTCTCGCCTCAAACGGCCGCTTCAGCCACGCTGCCGCGTCGGAGACCTTTGCGTATCAGCCGCGTCCTCTGGAGGAAACCCTGCGGGATATGGCAATGTGGCTCAGGCCGCGGACAGCCTGAGCGCTTCGGCCGAGAAAAATGACGCACCCGGTTATTTCAACCGGGTGCGCCATTTGCATATAGTATGCTCTTAAATACTATGGGACAAAGCGGACCTGTGTGCGGCGCTCAGCCCGCATCGGCGGCAATGGCCTTGTCGATGAGCGATTGCAGCGCCTCCATCTGTGCCTCGCTGGTGACGGCGCCCACAATGGGATCGCCCACAATGTTGCCGTTGCGGTCAACGACATAGGTAGTCGGGTAGGCGTAGATATTCGCCGTGAATTTTCCCGCCTCGCTGTCGGCGTCAAAATAGACATTCTGATAGGTGACACCTTTCTTCGTCAGCACGTCCTTGGCCTCGGAGATCGCCGTTGCGTCGCCGCCCAGTGTGAAGGCATTGATGCCAATGAGTGCGCCGCCCTTTTCCGCCAGCTTTTCATTCAGCGCATTGAGTTCGGAGAGCTCGCCGACGCAGGGATTGCAGGTCGTGAACCAGAAATTCACAACGGTCACGGCGTTGCCGGAAAACAGCTTGTCGCTGCTCACCTCGTTGCCATCCAGATCCTTGCCGTTAAAGGCAGGGAACTTTTCCGCACTGCTGCCGCCGTTGCCGGCAGGCACATCAACGGCCTCGCCCGGCACAGGAGCGTCCGTCGCGCTGTCTCTGATCTTCTGAATCACATCGGGGAATTTCTCCACCAGTGCGGTCAGCTTGACCTCGATGTCGCGGATTTTTCCGGCTTCTTCCTGAAGGAGCTTCAGGTCAGCCTCCGAAAACTTGTCCTTGGCGCCCTCGATGGTGCTGAGCAGGAAGTCGCCGTAATTGCTGCCGTCGCCGATCATGGACGTTCCCTTGTTCGCCGACAGGAATACCGTATCCCAGAGCTCGGTGTTTTTGCCCAGAATCGCATTCTCCTGCGCCATCAGTTCCTTGTACATTGCAACCGCTTCGTCAATCGTTTTCGGCTCGCCGGCCGTATCCGTCGGCTTATCGTTGTTCTTTTCGCCGCAGGCTGCCAGGCAGACCAGCAGCAGCACGGCCAGCAGCAGTGCGATCAGTTTCTTTGCGTTCATTTTGTTCCTCCTAGTTTTTGTCGTTTTTCTGCGGCGTCGCCGCTTTTTCCTTGCCGCTGCCAAAGCCATAGCGGAAGCACACGGCTCCCGTCGGGCAGGCCCGGACACACATCCCACAGCGGATGCACTCGGTATGATTGGGTGTTTTGGTCACATCCACGTCCATCTTGCAGGCTCTGGCGCATTTCCCGCAGGAGATGCACTTATTCT
>CABSBF010000096.1 GCA_902475855.1 uncultured Eubacteriales bacterium | reverse complement strand
CTTCACCAGCTCGCCGGAGGTCAGCGGCTCGTGCTGCCAGATGAGTTCTGCAAAATGCGTCTCAACAACGCCCAGTTTGTAACCGTCCATGTGTGCCTCCTTCTTTGCCGGTCTACTTATGATAGACTTCTGATACTTGAAGTCTATCATAAGTAGACTGTACCTGTCAAGCATATTTTGCGCCGCTGAAACCAATGAAAAATCTGTCAGACCAGAAAAACGATAGCGAAAAAGGAATGCCTCTCGTTTTTTCAAACTGTTCTATACGTTAACACGAGGACAATAAATTTTCAGAGCCGCACTAAATTATAGGTTGAATACCCTCTGCTAATTTAATCAGTTCCCCCTCAATCAAAAATACTGCATCCTGCTCGGAAAGCACCATCGCCACACACCGCAAGAACATTATAGAAAGCTGGGTATCCACAGAGCCTATCAGCTCAAAATCTGTATTGCACTTCTGCGGCAGGAACAAGAAGCACAGAATTGAACAAGGAAAAAGGGGGCGCTATTTTGCAACGCCCCCTTTATGCCTATTTCTGCACCGCGCAGCCGCCCCATTCGATGACCGTGAAGCCCGTGCGCTCGGGCGCGGAAAGCCCCTGCGCGGGAAGGCTGACAAATTTTTCCGATGGCTGCCACGCCATGAAGACGCGCAGCAGCGTGTCAGGCGCGGGATCGACCGTGAGCTTGGCAGAATCCGTATAAACGTCCTGCTGGAACGAAATCAGATTGTAGGCGTTGTCCTGCATCTGCGGCAGCCAGTAGATGATAAACTCGTTCGCCTCCTCGCGATTAAGGCCCAGCTGCGCGAGCGCATCCTCGAGGAACGCCGCGGTATCCTCTCCCGCGACGCAGAAGCCTGCGGAAAAGTCGTAATCCACAGCAGACGTGCCCTCCCAATAGAGATAGCGGTAGGTTTGGCCGTCCTCGTCCGTCAGCGTGCCGTCGGGCGCGGCACGGACGCTCCAGCCGTCGCTGTAGGCGGGATAGGCACACGTCAGCTCACCCGCAAGGTCGAGCGTCACGCGCACATCGGTCTCCTGCTCGGGATAAAGATAAATCACAGGCTTTTCTGCGGGCTTGACCTCTTCCTTCGGTTCCCGCCCGCAGGCCGAGAGCGAAAAGAGCAGCAAATACGCAAGGGCAAGGGAAAGCAGCTTTTTCATGGCAGAGTCCTCCTCATCAGTAGTTGTTTCTTTAGACGCAAAAGCCGCCCAAAAAGTTCCAAAAATTATCTCGTTGCTCGGATCAAGGATTGTGTTTTCAGTAAAAGTGCTGCCAGCGTACGGTGATCTTCCCGCTCCGTCCACCACTGAGGCTTTAGGAATTGAAGCACCTGCTCTGCCCATAGGTAGTCCTGATATGTCAAAGTATGCTGTTCCAATCCTTTGCACAGCCGGGAATAAGAGGAGCGAACCGTATCATAGGTGGAATCACGGTCAACATACCGCCCGATAAATCCACATAAAATGGCCGCTTCTTCCTCGGTATAGTTCTGCATCACGATTTCCCTCCCATCACACACGATGGGTATTGTACCATACCAGACCGGCAAAGGAAAGGTAAATCTTTTTTACTCTGCGTAGTACCTCGGTCTACTGATAGATGTAAAGCCCTCCTTGCCAGTAATGACCACATTGTTATAGCCGCTGGCGCAGTGAATGATTAGCAATTCTCCGTTTGCGTCCCTGCCGCCAACGATGCCCACATGGGAATTATCCGGGTAGAACACCAAGTCACCGGGCTGTGCGTCCGCCCACGAAATATCGGTGCAATAGCTGTGCTGCATGGTGGCTCCACCGCCGTGGCCGATGACATAGCTGCCGCCAGACTGATTGTAGAAAACCCAATCCACAAAGCCGCTGCAATCCAGTCCGTAGGGGCGGTAGGTCCCCGTGGTGGAGCTGCCTGCCGCAGTGACCTGCCGCACTTCGCCCCATCGGGCGTCCCAGCCAATTACGAGGGATTTTCCTCCCCAAAAATAATTCACCTTGCCGACAAGAGAACAGGCGGTGCGTACCACCGCCTCGCGCTCCGGCGACAGATCTTCCGGCAGATCGCGGAGCAGCGCCGCCGTATCCCCGCTGACGGAGTACACATCCTCAATCAGCTCCCGCAGCAGGTCCCGCTGCTCCAGCAGCTCGTCCAGCGCCGCAATCTGGTTACGGTTGAAATGGTACGCGGTTTTCAATTCCTCTGCCGTTTTTGCGGTAATGGTGATATAGAGGTTTTTCTCCGTCCAGCCGTCGCGATCACCGCTGCTGGGGTGGTTGATCGTTTCCACCTCCGTTGTGATTGCGGTCATGTCCCAAAAGACCACTTTCAGGCGGGCAATGCGGTCAGCGTCCATCGTGGCCACATCTGCGGCATCCACATCGTCGCTGCCTGCTACTTTGACCGCGAACACCGCCAGTATCTCGATCCAATCGGCGGCTTGTCCGTCAACGGAAATGGAATCATAGTCATCTGCTGTTTGCAGGGTTTCCAGCCGCTCGTTGAAATCATAATTGACCTGCGCCACCGCAGCGGAGATCGGCACAACGCCCGCCTCCCGGCTCTCGTTGGAAAAGAGGATGCCGAAGGGTGATGCCACGATTGCCGCCACAAGGATCACCGTCAGGAGCAGCACCAGCACCACCGCTCCGCCGCCCGCCGACAGGATCGAGCTGACCGCAGATGCCACACCCCGGCCCACGGCCTTTATCGCCTGCACCGCTGTTCCACTCAGCTTCTTTGCGGCATTTCCGCCGTTCTTTACAGAATCCTGAAGCATCGCCCGCTGTGCCTTTCTCTGTGCCGCCGCCCTTGCGCGGCGCGTGATGATTGCATTGTTCGGCGCTGCGTGGTCAGTTGGTCGAACACGCATGGTGCGCGTGGCCTTGGTCATGGCCTGTCCGCTCTTGGGGGCAGGACTGCCCTTGGCCGATGCCCCCGAATTGCCTTTCTGCGGAGTGGTCATTGTACCTCCACGGTCGGACGGTGGAGGTACAATGTGCCGCTCTGCTGTTCTTTTCTCGGCAAGGTTCCGCCGATAGGCGGCTTTTGCGTCCTGTATGGCTTTCTGCCGCCCACGCTCCTGCGGGGCGGCATTTGCGCTTTTTGTGCCTCCGCGATTTTGCGGAGAAATGGTCTGGTTTCCGACTTTGTTTCGTGCAGCGTGTGATTGCGGCGTATCGGGCAAGTTTCTTCCTGCCGGTGTCACGCGGTTCGTGGTTTCGAGCGTTTCTGCCGCAGTACGGCTTTCCGACGCACTATTCCTACCTTGCCGTTTCTGCTCCTGATAATGCTTTATCATACGCCGCGAGGCATTCGCCGCCCCAGCCGCACCACGGCGCATATTTTTCTCCACGCGGTCGGTGGCGTAACGCACGGGATCGCGGCTTTCCGGCTCCTTTTCCCGCTGCCGTTTGTCCATGTGCTGTTTCAGAAGGGAATCGGCGTCTTTAGGCGCGGGGTTCTTCAACTTTGCCTTTGGCGTATCCATGCCGGGTTTGATCTTCAAATCCTTCATAACATCAATCCTCACCCGGCTTGGTGGTCATCAGGCGATACAGCTCTGTATTCTTGGGCAGCTCATTGGCGAAAGGTACGATGGCCCCGCCTACCTTGATGAGCCCATGACCGGCAGGCGCGTTGTCCACATAGCTCATCTGCGTATCCGACGCCCCCAGCAGGCGGGCAAGCTGCTCCCGGTCGGTGGTGGCCTGATTGAGCATCAGCAGAAACTCAGAGTTTGCGAACATCATCCGCGCCGTATTGGACAGCAGACATTCCTCCACATTCTGTGTAATGCCGGTGAGCGTCGCACCGTATTTACGGAAGCGCTTCCAGCACTTGTAGAGAAATTCGCTGCTGTAATTGGTAATACTGTGTCCGCTGCCGCTCCCGTTGGCGAAAAACAGATAGATCTCGTCGATGTAGACATGGGTGTATTTTCCCTCTCTGCGGTTCTGGATAACGCGGTTGTAAATGGCGTCCAGCATCACCAGCAGGCCCACCGATTTCAGATTTTCGCCCAAATCCTGAATGTCAAAGCAGAGGATACGGCTTTTTGTGTTGATATTGGTCTGGTGGGAAAAAACATTCAGACTGCCCACCGTGAACAGCTCCAACGCCAGCGCAATTCGGTGCGCCTCCGGGTTGATCTGCTTCATCAGGTCGTCATAGAGGTCCTTCAGCGTGGGCGGCTGTCCCTGATAGTTTTTCAAATATTCCCGATAGATGTTTCCCACACTGCGGTCGATGATGGACTTCTCCTGCGGCTCGATCTTATCCGCGCCCATAAGCTGCTCGTAGAGTGACATGATAAACTCGGACTTCATCACCAGCGGCTCCTTGCCGTCGCCGTACCCCTCGGACAAGTCCAGCGCATTGATGTGACAGCCGTTTGGATCAGAGGCAGAGATGGTAATGACCTCACCGCCCAATGCCCGTACCAGCTCGCCATATTCGCGTTCCGGGTCCACGATGATAATGTCATGGTCGGTAGAGAGCGCCAACGCGGAGACCTCCTGCTTGGCCGCCATGCTTTTGCCGGAGCCGGACACGCCGGTAATAAATCCGTTGCCGTTCAAAAGGTTTCCGCGGTTGCAGATGATGAGATTGTGCGACACGGCGTTGACGCCGTAGTAGATGCCGCCAGCGTCTTGAATTTCCTGTGATTTGAACGGCATGAGAACGGCGGTACATTCCGTGGTCAGGGTACGGGTGGCGTCAATGCGCT
>CABSBF010000095.1 GCA_902475855.1 uncultured Eubacteriales bacterium | reverse complement strand
GACCTGATCCTCGAAAGCCTGCGGCGAAAGCTGGGGCCTGCGGACAAGGACGCGCCGCCTGTGCTGCTGGGGCAGACGCAGTTTGGGCAGCTTTCCATGCTTCTTTCCCTGCAAGAGCAGAAAAAGACGCTGTCGGCTGATGTGAGCAAGCTGGACAAGGACATCAAGCGGTTGAAGGGTATGCTCATCGAGAGAATGGGCACAAGCTGTACCGCCGTGTATAACGGCTCTGCGGAGAGCTACACCATAACCTACAATCCGGTGCGCTCCGCAGGCATATCAAAGGATGCCCTGGAACGGCTGAAGGACGAACACCCTGATATTTACGATCAGTATGTCACGGTGTCCGAATGGCGAAGATTCCATGTGAAAAAAGCTGCTTTGCAGGCAGCGTGAAAAGAAACGGAGGTGATGTGCTGTGAGCATTGTTGCAGCACTGGACAAGGTACTGTTTTTCAATGCGTCCAGCAAATATTCTGTCCTTCGGATGAAGACGGAGGACAGCAGCGTACCGGCAGAAGCCCGGAGTCCCTATCGCTATCACGACCACCTGATCCGCTTTACCGCCGTCGGCATCGAATTGCCGCAGACGGATACGGTGAAGATCGAGATGGATGGAGAGTGGAAGGACGGAAAATACGGGCTTCAGCTTCAGGTCGATCATTGGCAGGAGATCGTGCCGCCCACATTGGAGGGCGTCCGCAATTATCTTGCCTCCGGTCTGCTGAAGGGCATCGGAGAAAAGACCGCCGACGCGATCATTGAAAAGTTTGGTGTCAATGCTCTGGAGATTCTGGAACATCAGCCAGACCGGCTTCTTGAGATTCGCGGCATTACGAAGGAACGGCTTGCGGAGATCAAGGACGCCTATGCGGAAACCAGCCGGATGCGTGTCCTGATGACCCTGCTGGCCCCGTTCAAGGTCACGCCGACGACCGCGCAGAAGATCTATCAGCATTTCGGGCCTGCCTGTGCGGACATCGTGAGACAGAGTCCCTTCAATCTCTGTCAGGTGCCGGGATTCGGATTCAAGCGTATTGACGCCATCGTGCAAAAATCCGGTGGAGACCTGCGTGATCCGAAGCGTGTTCACGGTGCGCTGTTCTATGCGCTGGAGGACGCACGGACAAAGGACGGGCATCTCTATCTGGAGGCGGAGGCTTTGCTCAAAGCGGCTATGCAGCTGCTCAATGAGCGGATACCCCTCCCGCAGATGCGCGTCCCCATGAGCCAGGTCGAACAGGAGCTGTCTGCCATGATCCGGCAGGATGAGGTGGTATCGAACCACGGCAATGTGTATCTGCCCAAGCAATTCCTGCAGGAGAGCGAAACCGCACAGAAAGCGGTAGAGCTGTTTCTGGCAAAGCCGACGGTGGTAGACATTGCGCAGCCGTTGGAGCGAGTAAAGAATAGCTTAGGGCTCAACCTGTCCAAACGCCAGTCAGAAGGCGTGGAAATGGTGTTCCGGCATAACCTGTCCATTATCACAGGCGGCCCCGGCACCGGCAAGACCACGGTTCTGAAAACGGTGATCGAAGTGTACCGTCAGCTCTATCCGCGGCAGAAGATCGTACTCGGAGCGCCCACAGGTAAGGCGAGCCGGCGTATGGCGGAGGCAACGGGGATCGATGAAGCACAGACGCTCCACAGCATCCTGGGGCTTCACGGTGATTCGGAATCCAAGAAAGACCGGGAACGGAAACCGCTGGAGGCAGGGCTCCTGATCGTGGACGAGACTTCCATGGTCGATATGTGGCTGATCCATCAGCTCTTTTCACGCTTGCGCCCCGGCACCAAAGTCCTTTTGGTCGGTGATGCAGACCAGTTAGAGAGTGTGGGCGCCGGTGATGTATTTCACGAGCTGATCGGCTCCGGTGTCGTGCCGGTCACGGTGCTGGACGAGATCTTCCGTCAGGCACAGGACAGCCTGATCGCCCACAATGCCCGGTTTATCAACGAGGGTAAAACGACGCTCTACTATGGTGAGGACTTTGCCTTTCATAAGGCAGAGAGCCAGGAGGAGACTGCCGGCATCATCCGTGAGCTGTATCAGGAGCAGATCGCCACAAAAGGGATCGAGCAGGTGGAGATTTTATCGCCGTTCCGCTCTGAGGGCGAGGCATCGGTCAACAGCCTGAATGAAGCTATCCGCGAGGAGATCAACCCCGCATCGCCGGAGACACCGGAGATCGTGTACGCCGGAAAGATATTCCGCCTCAATGACCGCGTGATGCAGATGCGGAATAATTACGACATCAAGCTGTATGACCGCTCCGGCAAGCAGGTCGGCGAGGGTGTTTTCAACGGTGACATCGGCACGATCCGCAAAATTAGCGGCACCAATGTCGTGATCGAGTTTGACGGCCGCTATATGGATTGCCCGCAGGTGCTTCTGGATGATTTGGAGCTGTCCTATGCCATTACGATCCACAAATCCATGGGCTCAGAGTATGATACGGTCATTATTCCGCTGCTGGCTGCCCATAATGTGCTCCTGACGCGGAATCTTCTCTACACGGCCATCACCCGTGCCAAGCGCCGTGTGCTGCTGGTGGGTGAGAAACGGGCGCTGTATATGGCGATCCATCGGAGCCGAAAAGGAAAACGCAATACCATGCTGGGCGAACGCATCGCCCTCTACTATAAGGCGGTCACGCGCAAGGCTCTCCGTAACGAAGAGGGCGAAGAATGGCAGCGTGCCAGTTAATGTGAGATGAATGTGCAAAAAAACGCACAGTCATCTCTTATTTATTTTATGAAGGGAGTATCAAACCATGTCCAGAGAAAGAATCATGCTGACCCAGGCGATCCCCGCCGTACAGCAGCTTCGCAGGGTGCAGGGCTTTGACCCGCTGCGCTTTCTGAAAAGAAATGCCAGTGGCGGAATCGAACTGGAGCCGCGCTATCAGCGGCTCTGGTTCCGATTGGCCTGCCCCGATGGAAAAATGCTGCTGAACCGGCTGCAGATCACAGACCAAATCGCCGTTTATGAGGCGCAGGTATTTCTGTCCAGAGAGGATAACCAGCCAATCGCCAATTTCACCGCGGCGGTGGAAAAGGCGCAGGCTCCCGCCGGACGCTATGTGCAGGCCGCGCAGGACGCGGCGCTGAAAACGGCGCTGGACAATGCGGGCTTCGGCATCCAGCTTTGTGAGATCAACCCCTCTGCGGCGGTAGATGCACAGGCCGATGGAAAACAGGAAGTCGCAACGGGCGCTGTAAATCGTCAGGAGACTGCTCCGGCGGCAAATAGAGCCACAGCGCCGCAACGAGAAGATGCTATCGGCGAAAGTCATCCGGTACAGGCAGCGCCTACACTGCAAGAGGCTCAACCGCAGGAGGCGGCAAAGACGCCCAGCGTAAATCAGCAGGTGGTTCCCCCCGCCCAGCAGGCGGAAAGCGTTTCAGACGCCATGAGTCTGCTGCAGGCGTTAAGCGGCGGAACTGCGGCTTCTGAGCCTGATCCGGTTATGCCCCAAAAGGCGCAGGAGGTTCCTTCGGAACCGGCGGAGCCTGCTGTCACGGAGCGGGCTGAAACAGCGCAGACGGTAAAGTCTGTTGTGGTCGATATGCCGGCAGCGGCATCGACAGCGGCTGCACCGAAATATTCGGACGATATGACGGTGGACGAGATCCTTTCGCTGATGACGGAAGAGGAAGCTGCGGAGCTGGTCGTGACCACCGGCGTCAATAAGGGCTGGACGATGGCACAGGTTTCTGAGCAGCGTCCCTCCAGTCTGAAATATTACGCCTATCTCTGTGAGGACTGCGGCAATATTGTGAAAGCCGCCGCCATGCTTCTGATGGGCGGTTCGCAGCAGTTAAAGGCAAGCTGACCGCTTTCCATCCGTAAATTTCGCGTCTTGGGAGGGATGCTGGTTTGCATTACGGGAAAAAGCATGATCTCCCCTTTGGTATTATGGATGTGGCCGGGCTCCTCCGCCTGAATATCAGGCGGAGGGCTCCCGGTCAGGTGTACGTGGATTGTCCCATCTGCGGTGACCGCCGGGGGAAAATGAATTTGAACACGGAAAAAGACCTGTGGCGCTGTAACTACTGCGGTGAAGGCGGCGGAATGCTGTCCCTTTACGCAAAGGTGTATGGCGTCAGCAATTCTGACGCTTATCGGGAGATCTGCGACGCTTTGGCGGTAAATGGTTTTTCACCGGACTATACCGTTCCGGAGAAGACGACGCCTGCGGAGGCCGAGCAGTCTGACGCAGCTTCTGCCCAGGAAGTGCATCAGACTCTCTCCATGCTGTTGTCCATGCTGACCCTCATTCCGGCGCACCGCACACACCTTCAGTCTGTGCGGGGGCTGTCCGACGATGAGATCACACGCTTTGGCTTCAAGAGCACGCCGCCCCCTTTCCTGTGCCGCTCCCTGACCAATCGGTTGGTCAAGGCGGGCTGCAGGGTGCAGGGTGTTCCCGGCTTCTATGTGGATGATAACGGCTGCTGGACGGTCAAATTCCACCAGCGGACATCAGGCATCATCATTCCCATCTTCGGTGTAGACGGTCTGATCCACGGCGCACAGATCCGGTTGGATCACCCGCTCAAGGATAAAGACGATCCACCGGAGAAAACGGGCGTGAAATACCTGACGCTGTCCTCCACGGGAAAGCGCATGGGAACGACCTCGGGGAGCCCCATTCATTTTGTGGGCGACCCCTGCTCCCGCGTTGTATATGTGACGGAAGGCTGTCTCAAGGCGGATGTCGCTCACGCGCTGATGCACAGGACTTTTGTTGCCACACTGGGCGTTAACAATACCGCCAAGCTGGATGGACTGTTTGCGTTCCTGCACCGAAACGGAACGGAGGAGATCATCGAGGCGGAGGACATGGATAAATACAGCAATGAAATGGTGGAGAAAGGCGCATCGAAGATTTATGCGCTGGCGGCCAGGCACGGGATGCGCTGCCGCAGGCTCACATGGAATCCCAATTACAAGGGCATTGATGACTGGCAGCTTGCGCTGCGCCGGAAAGAACAGAAAATGAAGGAGGATCCAGGAATGACATTTAAGGAGCAATATCTTAATGGCCTATGCGGGCTGGAAATGCTGGAAACCTGTACG
>CABSBF010000094.1 GCA_902475855.1 uncultured Eubacteriales bacterium | reverse complement strand
AAGATTCACTGTTGCGATTCACTTGGCTCAACAATGTTAAAATTATAACAAAATGTCAGTAAATCTGCTTTCCGCTGCAAAAGCTGTACCTGTCTTATGGGGAAAGCAGAATGCAGGCGACAGTCAAATGCTCTGCCACTGAATAAAAATTGAGGATGAGATTGCTCGCTTAACGGTATCCGGCGTTGACACGTTCTTTTGCATCAACAGCCAGTCTCACTTTGTTTCCGCACGAAGCACAAATTTTGTAAATCACTGCAATATTCGAGCTTCGTTATTTTATATCATGTCAGAGGATTAAAAAAGGGGGAAGGAATAAAGCCTATGGCGGATCAGTTGAAAAAGGTACAGCGCATTGTTGAGGAAAACGGGTGTGATCCGAGACATCTCATTGCAATTTTGCAGGGGATCCAGGCCGAGAACAATTATCTCAGCAAGGAAGCGCTTCGATTAGTCGCAGAAAAATTGGGTGTCAGCATTGCCAAGGTATACAGCGTGGCAACCTTCTATGAAAATTTCTCCTTAGAGGCAAAGGGCAGGCATATTATCAAGGTCTGTGCAGGCACTGCCTGCCATGTGAGAAAATCCGGCCCCATTTACGATGCGGTCTATGACTATCTGGGCCTGTCCGGGAAGAAAAAGACGTCCGATGACGGTCTTTTCACGCTGGAAACCGTAGCCTGTCTGGGGGCCTGCGGTCTGGCCCCAGTCATGACGATTGACGGTGAAGTTCACGCCAAAATGACCCCGGAAGCGGCGCTTGCCATTCTGGAGGAGCTTCGCAGAAAGGAGGCGGAAACGGCATGACACAGGCAAAATTGACGCGGGACAGCTTCCATGTGTTTCAGGCAAACGCAAAGAACGCGCTGAAGCAGAGCGAGCAGGTGCCGTCCGTGCTGATCTGCGCCGGTACGGGCTGCATTGCCGGCGGCGCAATGAAGATCTACGAAAACTTCAAAGCGGAATGTCAAAGCCGCAGCCTGCCGGTCTATGTGGGGCTGAAGCACGACAGCGATGAGGAACACAGCCTGCACATGAAGCTGAGCGGATGCCACGGCTTCTGTGAAATGGGGCCTCTGGTGCATATTGAACCGTTGGGCATCATGTATATCCATGTAAAGCCTGAGGACTGCCGCGAAATTCTGGAACGAACCGTTTTGGGCGGCGAGATCATTGACCGCCTCATATATCATCTGGATGGCGTGGCGTATCCCCGCCAGCAGGATATTCCCTTCTACAAGCGGCAGCACCGCGTCGTTCTGGAGAACTGCGGCACATCGGATGCGGAGGATATCGAGGAATATATCGCAAAGGGCGGTTATGCCGGCTTTGAAAAGGCGCTGTTTGAAATGTCCGACGAGGAGATCTGCAAAACGATCACCGATTCCGGGCTGCGCGGACGCGGCGGCGGCGGTTTCCCTGCCGGCCGCAAGTGGGACGGCGCCAGAAAGCAGAAATCCGACACCAAGTACATCGTCTGCAACGGCGACGAGGGCGACCCCGGCGCATTTATGGACCGCTCCATTATGGAGGGGAATCCCCACAGCGTTCTGGAAGGAATGATGATTGCCGGTCTGGCCGTTGGCAGCCATGAGGGCTATATCTATGTTCGAGCAGAGTATCCTCTGGCCGTCAGCCGTCTGAAAACAGCGATCGCCAAAGCGGAAGAATACGGCCTGCTGGGTGACCATATCATGGGGACAGATTTTTCCTTCCGCCTGCACGTCAACATGGGCGCCGGCGCTTTTGTGTGCGGCGAAGGCTCCGCACTGACCGCCTCAATCGAGGGCAACCGCGGAATGCCCCGCGTAAAGCCGCCCCGCACCATCGAACACGGCCTGTGGGCCATGCCCACCGTTCTCAACAATGTGGAGACCTTCGCCAACGTTCCGCAGATCATACGGAAGGGCGTTGAGTGGTATCACAGCATCGGTACCGAAAAAAGCCCCGGAACCAAAGCGTTTGCGCTGACGGGCAACGTGGTCAACACCGGGCTGATCGAAGTTCCCATGGGGACAACGATCCGTGAAGTGGTGTTTGACATCGGCGGCGGCGTTCCCAATGGGAAAAAGTTTAAGGCGATCCAGATCGGCGGCCCGTCCGGCGGCGCAAGTACGGCAAGCGACGCCCATCTGGATCTGCCGCTGGATTTTGACTCTCTGAAAAAGATCGGGGCCATGATCGGCTCCGGCGGTCTGGTCGTCATGGACGAGGACACCTGCATGGTAGAGACCGCCCGGTTCTTTATGGAGTTCACCCAGAAAGAATCCTGCGGAAAATGCGTCCCCTGCCGTGAGGGAACAAAGCGTATGCTGGAAATTCTGGATCGCATCGTGAAAAACAAGGGTACGCTGGAAGATCTGGATCTGCTGGAGGAACTGGCGAATACCATTACCTCCACGGCGCTGTGCGGTCTGGGCCAGAGCGCCTGCAAGCCGGTTCAGAGTACGTTGAAGTATTTCCGCAGCGAATATCTGGCGCACGTGGTAGATCACCACTGCCCGATCTGCAACCGGGAGAAGCCGCACCCCATAATCGATGCGCTCAAGTGCAAGGGCTGCGGCAAGTGCCGGAAGAACTGCCCCATGGAGGCAATTCAGGGCGCGGTGAAGCAGGCGCATACCATTGATTCGGAAAAGTGTATCAACTGCGGCGCCTGTGTGAGCAACTGCCCCTTCGGCGCGATTGCCGCAGCAAAGGAGGGTTAACCCATGGCAAAGGGAATCATGTATATCGACGGCCAGCGCGTACCCTTCGACGGGGAGAAGAACGTTCTGGCAGTCATCCGAAAAGCCGGTATCAATATGCCAACCTTCTGCTACTATTCCGAGTTGTCCACCTTTGGTGCCTGCCGGATGTGCGTGGTGGAGGATGAGCGGGGAAAAATCGACGCTTCCTGCTCCATGGAGCCGCGGGACGGCATGAAGATCCGTACGAATACGGAAAAGCTGCTGAAGCATCGCCGGATGATCCTGGAGCTGATTCTGGCCTCCCACTGCCGCGACTGCACCACCTGTGAAAAAAGCGGAAAATGCCATTTACAGAAGCTGGCTCTGCAATTCGGCATGCGGAAGGTTCGTTTTGCGGATACGCGGCCAGTTTATGAAAAGGATCACTCCTCTCCCGCCATTGTCCGCGACCCCAATAAATGTATCCTCTGCGGCGACTGCGTTCGCACCTGCGAGGAAATGCAGGGGATGGGTATTCTGAACTTTGCATACCGCGGAAGCGAGCTGCAGGTCATGCCCGCATTCGACCAGAAGCTGGCAGATACGAACTGCATCAGCTGCGGGCAATGTGCGGCCGCCTGCCCCACCGGCGCCATCACCATCCGGGATGAGATCGGGAAGGCATGGAAAAGTCTGTATGATCCGAATACACGGGTCGTATTCCAGATCGCTCCCGCCGTGCGCGTTGCCGTAGGCGAGGAGTTCGGCATGGAACCGGGGACAAACGCTCTGAACAATCTGGTTGCCGCTCTGAAAATGATGGGTGCGGACGAAGTGTACGACACCAACTTCGGCGCAGACCTGACGGTGCTTGAAGAGTCCGCCGAGTTCCTTGAGCGGCTGAAAAAGGGCGGCCCCTTCCCCATGTTTACCAGCTGCTGCCCTGCCTGGATCAAATATCTGGAAAAGGAAAATCCGGCCTATCTGAAGAACGTTTCCTCCTGCAAGAGTCCCATGGAGATGTTTGGCGCTGTTTTGAAGGATCAGTATCGGAAAAAGGATGCAGAGGATGGCCGCAGAACCTACCATATCGCCATTATGCCCTGTACCGCGAAAAAGATGGAGGCCGGGCGCGAGGAATTCCGACATGACGGTCAGCCTGATGTGGATCTGGTTCTGACAACGCAGGAGATCATCACCATGATCAAGGAGTCCGGCATCCGGTTCACGGAACTGGAAGGCGAATCGCCGGATCTTCCTTTCGGCATGGGAACGGGCGCTGCCACCATTTTTGGTACAACCGGCGGCGTAGCCGAGGCCGTGGCCCGCCGGGTCATGCAGGATAAAAGCAAAAATACGCTTCAGGCGCTTCAGTTTTCCGGCTTACGCGGAAGCGATGTGATCCGGGAGGTTTCTCTTCCCGTTGGAGATCGTGTTATTCGAATCGCTGTGGTTCACGGTCTGGTAAACGCCAAGAAGCTGCTGCGGGACATTGAGCAGGGGCTGGCCTATTACGACCTGATCGAAGTGATGACCTGCAAGACCGGCTGTGTCGGCGGCGCCGGTCAGCCCATTGGATTGACGCTGCGTAAGCAGCAGCGGGCCGCAGGTCTGTATGCAACAGATCGGGCCGCCATGATCAAAAGCTCGGAGCTGAACCCCGTGGCCATGCAGCTGCTGGAGGGGCCGCTGAACGGGCGGGCGCATGAGCTTCTGCACGTGCATTACGATGCCACAGGAAATTCCAGCTTACACTGAATCCCTTTGAATCAGCTTTTCTACGATCCGCAGTTTGGAAAGAGGTGGCTTTATGAAAATAATACTCTGCTGTGAGCTGCAATTATTATCCGGGTGTCACCTCCAGAACGAAACCCTGTAACCGCACGGTTCATGTTCATAGGTACACAATGTGACCTATGGGGCAAACCGGACGGTACAAGGCAACAAAGAAGCAAGGTAAGAACTTATAGTTTTTACCTTGCTTCTTTGTATTGTTACCATTATAGGCTTTCGGCATCTTATTCGAAAAAACATACTATCATTCTGCTCTAAGAGCTTCTACGGGCTGGAGCCGAGCGGTCTTAGCTGCTGGATAGCTGCCAAAGAGAACACCGAGCATAACGCTCAGCAAAAATGCCGCAACGGTAATCCACAGCATCGGGAGAATTGTTGTTTGACACATCAATCGGCTTAATATAATGCTGCCGCACACGAGTGATTGTCATTATGGACAACATTTTTCAGGTTCAGTTCACCTTTCTGGTGAACGGTATCATGTTATCAGAGAAATTCCATTCAATGCGAATGTGCTTATCCGGATAAATAACCACACGCTTCACAAGCGCTTTCATTACTTCCGGAGTCAATTCTGATATGCCATTGTATTGGGTGATTTCTTTTGCGGTTTCCCGCTTCTGCTCTGCCTGTTCATTACAAGCGGACAGTTCCTCAAATTTTTGCTGTAAAACGGCGAGCTTTGCTGCAATATTTTCTTCGTATGCCAGCAGAATCTTTTTCTTTTCTACATAATCCTGTCTGGACATTCGATTATCCATAACCGCTTCAAGCAGCTCCTGTTTGGTATAAACGGTTCTTTTCTGGCGCTCCCGATATGGCTTCGGTGTAATAATGGACAGACCGTGTTCCAGACAAACCATATCGCTGAGCCGTTGCACCGCCAGACCGGAAAGGAAGAAGTTTTTGAATTTCCGTGTGGCATCCAGCGAGGTCGAATTATAAATGATAT
>CABSBF010000093.1 GCA_902475855.1 uncultured Eubacteriales bacterium | reverse complement strand
CCGACGAGTCGAAGTGCTTTGCCTTCCTCGCCGGTCACGAGTCCTTCGCCGCCGCTGAGGGCGCGATCGGCATCGTCCGCAACGCCAACAAGGCCCGCAAGGAGCCCCTGCGCGTCATTCTGAACGGTCTCGGCAAGGACGCCGCTCAGATCATCTCCCGCATCAACGGCTTCACCTATGTTCAGACCCAGTTCGACTACTTCACCGGCAAGCTGAACATCGTGCGCGAGATCCGCTACAGCGAGACCGAGCGCGCCGACGTTCGCTGCTACGGCGCTGACGACGTCCGCGAGGGCGTGGCCATCATGCATTCCGAGGGTGTGGACGTCTCCATCACCGGTAACTCCACCAACCCGACCCGCTTCCAGCACCCCGTCGCCGGCACTTACAAGAAAGAGTGCATCGAGCAGGGCAAGAAGTACTTCTCCGTCGCCTCCGGCGGCGGTACGGGCCGCACCCTGCACCCGGACAACATGGCCGCCGGCCCCGCCTCCTACGGCATGACCGACACCATGGGCCGTATGCACTCCGACGCCCAGTTTGCCGGTTCCTCCTCCGTGCCCGCGCACGTGGAAATGATGGGCTTCCTGGGTATGGGCAACAACCCGATGGTCGGTGCCACTGTCGCCGTGGCCGTCGCTGTTGCGGAGAGCCTCAAGTAAGAGGGAAAACCGCAGGGTTTGTCCTTCCAAGGTTCCAAAACCTGATTTTTCATCAAACATAAGCAGGAAGCACATCCTTCGCACGAAAATGCGGAAGATGTGCTTCCTGTTTTTGCGTTTTTGGCGTGGTAGCATCAAAAGGCAATATAAAAGGGCGGTTGTCCGCCCTCATTCGCTGTCTTTGATATACTCCATGATGTCCCCAACATTACAGTCAAGGATTTTACAGAACATTTCGATCGTGTGGGTGCTGACGCTTTCGTTCCGCTTTAGTCTTGTAATCTGCGCGGGGCTAATGCCGTATTTCTTAATCAGTGTATATTGTGAAACACCTTTTTCTTTCATAACATTCCAGAGGTTTTCGTAAGAGATCATAACATTCAAGCCTCACTTCCTACTTGAATGTTAATCGGAAACGGTGTATATTGATATTAACCAATATTGGTTAATAAAAACATTGAAGGAGAGAAGAAAATGAAAAGAACTATAGCATTGCTTTCATCCCTGATTATGGTGCTGTCCCTATGTGCCTGTGGTGGCAATGCTCAAAAAGGAGAAAGCAAGGAAGAAATGCTGGAAAATGCTGAAACCTTTTTAGCAGATGAAATTACTTTAGATATCGCAGGAAATAAAGCAAGAGCACAGTCTTATGAAGGGAAAACACTTCGAATTACAGGACACATTTTGGACATTGAAGAAGATTATTGCTCGGTCATCGCACGTACAGTCGACGGAGATAGCCATACTTTTTTACACTCCGATGATTGGTACGGCTTTAATTGCGATATAGCCTTTCTGGTATATCTTCCCTCTGAGGATTTGGCAAACCTAAATCTATGCGATGGTATTCAATTTGTTGGGGTTGTTGATGAAGTTGGAACTAGGCAAGATCACGCTATTGAAGACCAAATCTACCTAAAGTTCAAAAACGCATATTATATCAAAACAGTTGATTACGAGGGCACATATCGCTTGTAATATGTCATTCACTGAATAAAATATCAGGCCAGACAACAGAGCGGTAATATTGAAAAGAGGGAACGGTTTTCCGTTCCCTCTCAATGTTCTAAAAGATCAATGTATTTATAAGCCGTGGTTCGGCTCAAATCGCATACCCTTGCCAACTCGCTCAAATTCAGTTGTTTACTGCGATACGCGGGATAATGCCGCAGGAAGATCGGCGGAATGTCGTCTGCGGTCAGCGTGGGTTTTCCGATTCTTGCACCCTTGGCCTTGGCGTTTGCCATTCCCGACTTCACGCGCGCCCGAATGATACGCAATTCCAATTCCGCAAACACGCCCGACATTTGAATGAACGCATTTGTCATTGGGTCGATCTCCCCGTTGGAGCAATCCACGGTGATACTGCCGACGATCACCAACCGCAGACGCTTGGCGCGTATGACCTCGATAATCTCACACAACTGCTTGGTGCTTCTGGCAAGTCTGGAAACCTCCAATGTGATGATCGTATCGCCCGCCTGCGCCTGTTCCAAAAGAGAGGATAACTGACACTTCACAACGGCGTCGCCGTGCTCGTATTCTAAAAAGATGTTCTCTGCGCCCGCCTGCTTCAACTCCCGCACTTGGCGGTCAATATCCTGTTTGCTCTCGTTTGTAGAGCATCTTGCGTAGCCGTGTATCATCTGATTTTCCGACTTCTTGACTTCCAATTTTCGGAAGTCTGGGAAGCTCCTGCGGCGCAAGGGATTCAGCGGTTATCTGGCGTGTGGTGAAGCGCTTGACATAGATTTTTGCTGGCCTTCCTTGCCCTTGTTTCACGCGCTCGATCAGCCCACAGCCTTTGTCTGCGTCCAGTTCGGACAGCAGCTTGACAGCTTTTTCGTGGCCGCAGCTCAAGTCCTCCTGAATCTCATCCAGCGTGTAAAAAATATAGACCCGGCCAGCGTCATCATACTAGCCATTCCGGGCAGATAAGCCCATTCGGTCAAGCAGGAGGCCGTATAGCAGCTTTGCATCAGTGGATACTTTTTTGAAATGCTGCCCCGTGATAAGCTGGCGGGGGATGCGATAAAAAGAAAATTGGCTGCTCTCGTCTCCATAGTAATAGTCATATATCATATTCTCCGCCATGTTTTTCCTCCTTACAGCCAGAAAAGAGCATGAAAAAAGGACACCATCTTTTTCAGATAGTGTCCTTTTTCGACCTGTCACTTTTGGCGTCTGTCAATAAAGTTAGTATTCTCAATGCTTTTAAGGGACTTCTTTATCGACACACTCCTTCGGGGATCTGCCATTTTTTTGCCTTACTTTACGCTGCCGTCGGCATTGAAGACGGGGAGCTTTTCAAGGAACAGAATGTCCTTGCGGTCGGCGGCGCCGCCCTCGGCGAGCACTGCCATGCGGCCTGCGACCGTACCGCCCGCCTTTTCAACGAGGGCCGCCATCGCCTTGAGCGAACCGCCCGTGGAGATCACGTCGTCAACGAGCAGGACCTTCTTGCCGCGGATGAGGGCTGCATCGTCCGAGCCAAGGAAGAGCTTCTGCTCGGCAACGGTGGTGATGGACTTGTCATCGACCGAAATGGGGTCGGGCATATAGACCTTGGGGCCCTTGCGCGCGATGAAATACTTCTTCGCGCCGCTCTGGCGCGCCATCTCATGGATGAGGGGGATGGACTTTGCCTCGGCAGTGAAGAGATAGTCATAGTCGATCCCGGTGGCGAGCTTCAAAAGCTCCTGCGCGCAGCAAACGGTCAGCTCCGCGTCGCCAAACATGATGAACGCGCCGATATAAAGATCGTCCGTCACCTTGCAGATGGGCAGGTCGCGGTCAAGACCCGCGACGTGCATCGGATAAGTCGCCATAAAAAGGAAGCTCCCTTCGCGTTTTTGCATCTTAATTTCTGCCGCAGGTGCGGCAAACAGAACTCAGTATAGCGCTTTTGCGCCGCTTGTCAAGCGCTCAGTTCTCCGTGTCGCCCTCGGGCATGACGAGCGCGCAGATGAAGTAGGCAAGGATGCCAGTGCCCGCGAAGACCGCCAGCAAAGCCCAGAGCACGCGCACGAGCGTGGGGTCAAGGTTGAGATAATCGGCAAAGCCTGCGCACACGCCGCAGATCTTTTTGTTGTTGCGGGACTTGCAAAGACGTTTCTTTTCGTCCATGATGTTTCTCCTTTTCCGGCTGCAAGGCAGCCACGGTGGGTCAATAGATAACAAATACAGTATATCACATTTTGCATCGTTGTAAAGCGCGCTTTTTCCGCATTTTGCGCGAAAATGGGAGAAGGATGGAGAAAATATTCGCGATTTCGCCCCTTTGCGCGCGCTTTTTCGGAAAAGAACGGAAAAGGGGCAAATTCCCCCTTGCAACTTCCTTTTTTCTATGGTATAAACTTGTGTTGAGCAAATGCTTTGAAAGGGAAAATAGTGAGTTTGTTCCGCTAAGAGAGGACCGGTCGGCGGCTGGGAGCCGGTCTGCGGGATGTCGCTTGGTTCGCCCCCGAGCAGCCGCGAGGAAATGCGCGGCCGGCCGGCCCCCGTTACGGGCAAAGAGCGCGCGCCTGCGGGCGCGAATCAGGGTGGTACCGCGGAAGAAGTCTTTCGTCCCGAATGTCGGGAGGGGAGACTATTTTTTTGTCCCTGCCGCCGATCAAAGACCCTTGCAAATTTTTACCTGAAAAGGAGAAATGATATGAAACAGCAACTGGAAGCGATCCGCAAAGCGGCGCTCGAAGCGATCGCTGCTGCCGCCACGGCGGAGGAACTCGATGCGCTGCGCGTCCGTTACCTTGGCAAAAAGGGCGAGCTGACCGCCGTTTTGAAGCAGATGGGAAAGCTCAGCACTGAAGAGCGCCCCGTGATCGGGCAGCTTGCCAACGAGGTGCGCGCCAAGCTGGAAGCGGGCATTGAGGAAATGGCGGGCGAGCTTGCCGACAAGGCCATGGAGTGCAAGCTCAAGAGCGAGGCCGTGGACGTGACCATCCCCGGCAAGCAGGAAAAGATCGGCGTGAAGCACCCGATGTATCAGGTGCTCGACGAGATCAAGGACATCTTCGTCGGCATGGGCTTTGAAATTCTCGAGGACCGCGAGGTCGAACTTGCCGAGTACAACTTCACGAAGCTCAACGTCGAGGAGGGCCATCCCGCCCGCGAGTGGAGCGACACGTTCTACTTCACCGAGGACAGCTCGATCCTGCTGCGCACGCAGACCTCTCCCATGCAGATCCACGCGATGGAAACGCGCGAGTTGCCCATCCGCATCCTCGCCCCCGGCCGCGTGTACCGCAAGGACGAGGTCGACGCCACGCACTCGCCCATGTTCCACCAGATCGAGGGCATGGCCATCGACAAGGGCATTACGATGGCGGACCTCAAGGGCACGCTCAACGAGGTCGTGCGCCAGCTCTACGGCGAGCACACGGTCACGCGCTTCCGCCCCCATCACTTCCCGTTCACCGAGCCGAGCTGCGAAATGGACATCCAGTGCCACAAGTGCCACGGCGCGGGCTGCCCCACCTGCAAGGGCGAGGGCTGGATCGAGGTGCTCGGCGCCGGCATGATCCACCCGAAGGTGCTCGAGGGCTGCGGCATCGACTCCACGGTCTATTCCGGCTGGGCCTTCGGTATGGGCCTTGAGCGTCTGGCGCTCGGCCACTTCAAGATCAGCGACCTGCGCCTGATCTTCGAAAACGATGTCCGCTTCCTCGAACAGTTCTAAAATAAGGAGGACTGAAAAGAATGATTTTAAGCAGAAATTGGCTCAACGAATTCGTTGACCTCAAGGATATCACCGATAAGGAATTCAACGACGAGATGACGCTCTC
>CABSBF010000092.1 GCA_902475855.1 uncultured Eubacteriales bacterium | reverse complement strand
TTCTCACGGTCGGTGCGGGAGACATTTACAAGGCGGGCGAAATGCTGCTGAAATAATCCAAAGGGCCTTGCCGGGAATACCGGCAAGGCCCTTTATCTTAGCTGCCTTGCACGGGCAAATTTGCTCAGAGACTCTTCGTGCAGGCCATAGTGCAGACAGAGGACGTCGGCCAAAGCCTTCATTGCAGCGGAAGAGCCGCCATAGAGCTCCAGCTCAAGTTCGGTGAAGGGCAGCTTCTGTGCGCTTCCATACAGGAGACCGCTGTCTCCGGCGAGCTCGGCGGTACTGCCGTCCGGAAAATGCAGCATGGCTGCACGGCGCAGGAATTCCGCTCCGCAGACGGGCACCAGGCCTTCCTCGCAGAGAGAGGGAAGAGCCTCCGGCGCACCGGACTGCACCAGGCGGCCGAGGACTTCGGCATTGATGCAGAGAGCGGGAAGCTCCCATTCGCCGCGCAGATGATTCTCCATTGGGACTTTCAGGCAGACCACACGGTTGTTGTTTTCTCTGCGGCAGCGCAGCATCCACTTCCGCGCGGAAAGCGCACGTGAGGGCGTATCAAAATAGGTCGTTTCCATTCTGATCTCCCTCCAGGGGCCGCAGAGCGCGGCAACCTCACGGCCGGCCAAAATTTCAGCAAGCTGCGCAGAATCCTTAACGGCCAGCTTGAATTCCAGTTCCTGTCCCATTGCTTCCTCCGCTTATGATGATGACACAATGATACCATTCAGCGGCGACTGCGTCAACCGGCTTTCTTTTGCAATTCCCGCGCGAAAGTCATTTTCTCGACAGATTCACCCCAATGCCACGTGCTAAGATGATAGCATCCTGCGTAATACAGATACGATGAGGTGAATCGCATGAAGGGAAACGGAGCGCCCAGACTCCTGCCGAAGCGGCGGGCAGCCGGGCTTTTTCTGAACGGTTGGGGAGCGGCGGTGCGCGACGGTGTGCTGACTTGTCTGGCGGGCTTTCTGCTCTCCGGCACACAGGCTGCCGGACGCCTGCTCCCGCTGGCGGCCTGCCTTCCCGCCGCGCTGCCACTGAGTTTTCGCTCACTTTTTGCGGCGGCGGGAGCAGCAACCGGATACCTTTTGTTCGGAAAAGGTGCGGCCAGTGCGGAGCTCATTGCAATGACGGTGCTGATGTTGGTTTCTGCCGCGGTTTTTCAGGGCACGGAGCTGCCGGCGCGAAAATGGTTTTTTCCGGCGGTCAGCGGTGGCGTTGCGGCCGTTTTAGGCGCGGTTTTCCTTTTCAGTGCACCGGGAAGTTCGGAACTGTATGCTTGGGGGCTTAAAACGGCGGCGGCGAGTTTCGGCACACTGGCACTGCGAAGCGCAATGCAGGGAGATCACCGCGGGAAACTATTTTTTGCTGCGGCACTGCTGGCAGGTCTCAGCGGATTGCCGCTGCCGGTAAATGCAGGATTGCTTGGTGCATCGGCACTGACGCTCTGCGCGCCGGAGCTGACGGCTGTGACAGTATTTGGACTGGCGCTCGATCTGCGCGGCGGAAGCTGCGCCTGTGCCGCGCTGCTTCTTCCGGCAGCCGTCTGGCGGATGACCGGACTGCGCAGCAGTCTTCTTCGTGCCGGGACGGGGATTCTTCTCACCGGGGCGGCGACGATACTTTGCGGCGCGGGGAATGGCGCTAATCTCCTGGGTATTGTGCTCGGCTATATGGCGGGTTGGCTCCTGCTCCGGACGGGGCTGCCAAACCTGTCTTTCGCTGCAACGGCGAAGGAGCGTGCGGCAGGCTGTCTGGAGGAGGCAGCAGAAGTACTGGATGCGCTGCGCAGTCAGATGGATGCGAATGGGCAGACCCAGCCCGTGCAGAGTGAAGCGGACGGCGTCTACGACTGTGCGGCAGACCGTGTCTGCCGCTGCTGTCCTAAATTCCGCCGATGCTGGGAGTATGCGGCGCAGGATACTTATTATGCGCTGACCGGCGCGGCGAAGACAGTCTTGGAGCGCGGCGTGGCAGAGCCGGAAGATTTTCCGGAGAGCTTCCGTGAAAACTGCTGTCATCTGGATGGGTTTTTGACCGCAGTCAATCAGGAACTGGAAGGAATGCTCTACCGCCGCCGTTACAGGGTGCAGATGCACGAGGCGCAGCAGGTGATATTGCAGGAGTTCTCCTGTATTGCGGAATTTCTGCGCGAACGGCAGGGGCAGCTCCATGAGCAGGCGCACGGACGCAGAGCATATGTGCCTGTAACGGGAATCAGTACGGCGCGAAAGCGGGGCAACTTTTCCAATGGTGACCGCGGCGTGTGTTTTGCCGGACCGGGGTCAGAGTACTATATTCTGCTCTCTGACGGAATGGGAAGTGGACGCGAAGCGGCCTCGCTCAGCAGCGAAACGGTGCATTTTTTGAAAAAACTCCTGCATGCCGGGATGCGGCCGGGAGACGCATTGCAGGTTTTGAACGGCGCCTTTCTTTTGCGCGGAAACGGCTGCTTTGCAACGGTCGATCTGGTGGACGTTAATCTGGAAAGCGGTGATGCAGAGCTTCTGAAATGGGGCGGCCCGCCATCCTATCTCCGCCGAAAGGATCAGTCAGTCCAAAAAATGGGGGCAGCCGCACTGCCGCCGGGCGTAGGTGTGGGAGAAACCCACGCTCCGGAGCGGTACAAGCTGTCCCTGAGAGATGGAGAAATGTTGATTCTTTTGAGCGACGGGGCAGGAGGGGAGGAAACGGAGGGGATCATTGCAGGGTACAGCGGAGAGTCACCGCGTGAGCTGGCCGCATTGCTGATCGCGGAAGCATCAGCGTCGGACGACATGACGGCGGTGGCACTTTCTCTGCGGCCCTACGTTTGCTGAGAAGAAAATACCATATATTGTGCGAAGAATTTGTCGAAATACAAGATGCAGAAGGAGAAAATGTCTTGCCTTTCCGAAATAATGCTGTTATAGTAAAAAACGGAGGGATGAAGATGTCTGTAGAAGGAATTTTGCTCCGTCAGGAGCGTCTGCGTCTCGGCTGGAGTCAGGAGGGACTGTGTAGGGGAATCTGTGCGGCTTCCTATCTCTCCAAGATCGAGCAGGGTCGTGTCGCCGCTTCGGAAGAAATCATACAGCAGCTCTTTTTGCGAATGGGGATCACATGGCGTGGCGCGCCGCAGGAGCTCGCGCCGCTGCGCGCGCAGGTGGAAGCGGCCTATGATGCGCTGTTTTCTTTCCGAACGGAGGAGTTTCAAAGAAATGTGAAGGCGTTTGCACCGCAGGAGGAGCTTCTGCGCTACAGTCCGTTTTCACTGGATGCGATGCTGCTGGAAGCCCAGGCGCAGCAGCATGAAGCGCTGCCGCTGGAGCTGGAGGCCTGCATGGATGCACGCCAGCTTGCGCTCCAGCGTGCACTGCAAAGCCGGTTTTCGGAAGCCATCGCGCTCTATCCGCGGGCATTTTTTTACTACCTCGCCGGAGACGCAGCCTCGGCGCACGGCAGAGATTATCCGGCGGCACTGAAGCTGTTTCAAACCGGCTATGAGCTTGCAGCGAAGGAGGGCAGTGCTCATCTGATGCTCTACAGCAGCGCGCTTGCGGGGAACTGCTACTGCAATCTGCTGGATATTCCCAATATGCTGGCGCAGTACGATGTTGCGGAAAGGCTTGCCAGAGCCCTCAGCAACGAGGAGATTCTGGAAACCATCCGCTATAACACAGCGGCGGCCCGCTTGGAAACAGGCGACTGCATCGGGGCATATTCCTACTACGCCGGACGAAAAACGCAGACGGTGATGTCGCTGCACAAGCTGGCGATCTGCTGCGAAAAGCTCGGCAGGCGCGACGAGGCGCTGGCGGCGTTGGATCGTGCGGAAGCGATGGAGAGCGATTTCCCTGATACGCTGACCGCACGGCGTCTGTGTGCACTGGTACGGATGCGGCTGGAAAATGCAGACTATCTGCACAACCCAGACTATGGCAAGGCGCTGCTTGACGTGTTTGCAGACTGTCGGGACCGCCTTCCAATCGGCTATGCAACCTTCCACTTGCCTTGGGTTCTGGAATGGTATACGGCGGCGCGGCAGTATAAGCAGGCCTATGAATTACTCCGGGCTTTCCCGAAAATGCTGATTGTATAGAATTAAAGGCGGTATGGATGGGAAATATTTCCCAACTATACCGCCTTTTCTTTGCTTAAATCCTCTGCTAAAATATAGTTGAGGTGATGAGATGAAAAAGGGACTCTGGACAAAAAACTACACGCTTCTGATGATTGCGACAATGCTTGGCTGCATCGGAGGGATTGCCGGGGGCTATGCGCTGTCGCTTCTGGTGTTCGACGAGACCGGAAGCACGATGGCTTCCGCCATTGTGTTGGCCATTCAGATCGTGCCGCACTTTGCGCTGCCGCTTCTTCTGGCTCCGTGGATGGATCGTATGCCGCGCAAGCCTTTTCTGGTAGGCGGCGATCTGCTGAACGGTTTTTTATACGCTGGGGCGGGCATTTATCTGCTGGTGTTTCGTTTCTCCTATATCGGTTATCTGTGCTTCTCACTGCTGCTGGCGAGTCTGTCAGCCTTTGATCAGCTCGCCTACAGCAGTATCTACCCCAAGCTGATTCCGACGGGGATGGAGCAGAAGGGCTATGCGGTGTCTGCAATGCTCTATCCTGTCGTGCAGGTGCTCATCATGCCGGTCGCGGCGGCGCTGTATGATTTTCTCGGGGTAGGGGCGCTTCTCATCGGACAGGGAATCCTGTCACTGCTGGCTGCCCTCATCGAAAGCCGCATTCGCATCCATGAGGAAAAACGTCTGCCGGAGAAGCACTATACGGTTCGCCTGTGGTGGCAGGATATCCGCGAGGTGGGGCGGTATTTTCAGAAAGAAAAGGGACTTCGAGGGCTTTACGCATATATGGCAGTGACGAATGGTGTTGCCTCCGGCTATGGGCCGGTGATCACCGCGTTTTTCCGGACGGCACCCGGACTGAGCATGGTGCTGTATTCTTTTTTCTCTGTTGCGGAATTTGCCGGACGGACAATCGCTGGATTGCTGCAATACACGGTAAAAATCCCGGCTAAGCGCCGCTTTGCGATGATCTTCGGTGTATATCAGATCTATGAAGCGATGGATATGTGCCTCCTGTGGCTGCCGTATCCCCTGATGCTGGTCAACCGCGGACTCTGCGGCTTTCTCGGAACGAACAGTGCAACCATGCGCCAGGCCGCAGTGCAGCAGTATATTCCGGAGGAGATGCGTGCGCGCGTAAACTCTTTTTTCGATATGGAAGTGAGTCTGACTTCAAGTGTGCTGGCGCTTTTGGTAGGCGCGCTGGGCGAGGTGCTGGATTACCGGCTGTGCATGACATTCTGCGGTGCGGCCGCAATGACGGCCTGCTGGCTCATCGTCTGGCGCGGCAGGCGGCAGATTCGACCGGTGCTGGAATATGAGAAGACAGAAGAAAAGACCGGGATGTGAGAATCACATCCCGCAGCCTGTCAAAAAAGTCCGAAACCGTCAAAATCAGTTCACCTATTTAATGGTCTTTT
>CABSBF010000091.1 GCA_902475855.1 uncultured Eubacteriales bacterium | reverse complement strand
CTGAAGTATACGCTCGGCATTTATAACCTTTACAATAGCACCGGCAAAAATGTTTTGGGCAACAAATATAGTCTCAGCGACTATGTGAAGCTGGGCGCAGCGGAAGCCGACGCTGCATATGCAGACCGTGCGGCGGCTATCAGTGCTGTGCAAGACAGCGCCAAAACGCTTAATAGTATTGGGGATACCGGCGTTGTCGGAGCAAGTCTTGAACCTGAAGAAGTCAAGACCTACACAATGGTACTCTATATGCCCACGGAAGTCGGCAACGAGGCAAATCCGAAGAATAATGATCCGTATTGGGCCGCAAAGGTTTCCTTCGGTATCAGAGTCAGCGCTACCCAGGCAGTGTCTGAATCCGATTCCTTCGGCAACACCTACGATGAAAAAGCTTCCACCATTTTGTCTGCAACCAGCTTTTCTTCCGGAACTCATGAAATCACCGAGAACATTCAGGCGAACGGACGCTATGGCGCAGTACAGGCTGAAAAAACAGCTCAGTTTACGATCAATGCCGATGTATATGCCGTGTACACTAAGGATACAAGCGCTACTACCGGCGGAGCCATGGCCGTGTCCGCCGACGGAAACAGCAAGGTTACCATCAACGGCGGTGATTTCCGTCAGGTCGATGTTCCCAGTACTGACCCCGTATGCGATTTGATTTACGCGCTCGGCAACGCTACGGTTGAAATCAACGGCGGTACTTTTAAGGCAGTGACTCCCGCAAATACGCTGAACTGCAAAGACGGCTCCAACGCAAAAATCATTGTCAATGGCGGCCGCTTCTATAAGTATGACCCATCCCACCCCACCATGGGTGACGGCGAGGTTTTCCTCGGCGAAGGCTGCACTGTGACGCAGGATGGCGACTGGTTCGTCGTCACAAAATAAATTGTCCGTCCCCTCCCCCGCATGGTGAGGGGCGCTCAAAGGGCATAACCCATGTTGTGCCTTTTGAGCGCAAAAGATCTGACTTGAGAGAAAGGAGGCTCTGCCGAAAATGGACATCGGAATTCTATTGGCGCTGGCTCTTTCGGCTTTTGCCATGCTTTTTCTGATTATATATTTTCATCTGCGCCGGAGAAAAACGGCTACTGCCGCACGCAAAACTCGCCGCAGCGCGGAGTGTTCATCAGTATTTCTGCTTACACCGGCACTTCTCGGCCTGTTTGCCTGTCTGTTCTCTCTGTGCGGGCTCACCTATGCCTGGTATTCATCCGTTACCGCCGGCACGGTGCAGTCGATCCGCTCGGCTACCTTTGGAATTGACGCAATGTGCGCCTCCGGCGGTGAGAGCCTCACATCCGGCGTCACGCAGAAGGACGGCTTTGAGTTTTCACTCTCGGAGGGTAAAGAATACCAGCTTACGATCTCCCCTTCTGCCGACTCCACCGCATTGCGCGGGTTTTGCCAAATCAGCATCACAGCAGCGGACGAGAGGCTCTACGCAACAGCAGCATTGCCCCCAGGCAGCCGCTGTTCTCTCACCATCCGCACCGGGCAGGCAGCTTCCGTCCGAATCATCCCGATTTGGGGTAAGTGTCCGGACGGCGAGCCGATTCAGGATGGCGGCATAATTGAAATACCCACACCGCCGGAAGCTACGGCAGATGTTTCCTCTGTTGCTCCCACAAACTCCGTGCCGGAATCCGCAGCCGGTTCAGATATGCCGTCGGAAATCCCCGAGGAATCATCCTCCCCAAGCGAGTCTTGCAGTGCAGAAGAGTCTGCTTCAACGGAAGATGAACTGCCATCGGAGGCGCCGCCCGGTTGGGCAGACGAGCTTCCTTCCCCGGATGAACCTAATGGCCAAACTCCATAATGCACAAAACCGCAGGCCGGGATTTCCGGCCTGCGGTTTCAGTTTATTCATTTTGTTTGCTGAAATCGCTTTAACCGATCTCTCTTCTGCCTTCCAGCGCGCGCAGAAGTGTCACTTCGTCGGCATATTCCAATTGACTCCCTACCGGGATGCCATAGGCAAGCCGCGTCACACGCACTTCCATTGGGCGCAGCAGGCGGGAAATGTACATTGCGGTCGCCTCTCCCTCCGTATCGGGGTTGGTCGCCATGATGACCTCGCGGACGCCGCCCTTGGCAACCCGCGTCAAAAGCTCACGGATGCAAATATCATCCGGACCGATGTGATTCAGGGGGGAAATTACACCGTGCAGCACATGGTACACGCCGGAAAACTCCCGCGCACGCTCCATCGCAATCACATCCTTCGGTTCGGCAACCACGCAGATCACGCTGTGGTCACGGTCCTCGTTGTCACAGATTGGGCAGACGTCCTTATCCGTCAGATTGCAGCAGATTGGGCACAGATGCACGGACTGCTTGGCCGCAACAATCGCGTCGGCAAACTCCTGCGCCTCCTCAGCCGGCATGGATAACAGATAAAAGGCAAGCCGCTGTGCGGTCTTGCCGCCAATGCCAGGCAGCTTAGCAAACTGTTCTGTCAGCCGCTCCAACGCGGCAGGAAAATAGCGCATGTCAGAACAGTCCGCCGAGATTCAGTCCG
Source organism: uncultured Eubacteriales bacterium (assembly GCA_902475855.1). Taxonomy (GTDB): domain Bacteria; phylum Bacillota; class Clostridia; order Oscillospirales; family Oscillospiraceae; genus JAZOXB01. The sequence goes on along the minus strand of CABSBF010000091.1, from coordinate 3,001 downwards.
CCGGTGAGCTTGGACATATTCTGCGCCGCCTCGGACTCGGCCTTGCGCATGGCCTCATTGACCGCAGCAACGACCATGTCCTGTAGCATTTCCACATCCTCCGGGTCCACCGCCTCGGGGTTGATGGTCAGAGAAAGCACCTCATGCTTACCATTGACGACTGCCTTGACCATGCCGCCGCCTGCGCTCGCATCATATTCCCTGCTTTCCATTTCTTCCTGCATTTTCAGCATATCCTGCTGCATTTTCTGAGCCTGCTTGAGCATATTCATATTCATGCCTCCGCCCATTCCTCCGCGGTAACCGCCCTTAGCCATAGTAATAACTCCTTTTCATTTGATATCCACAATATCCGGATGCTCCTCGCCGAAGCGCAGGAGCTTTTCAAACCCGGCGCTGTCCGGCTGCGCCGCGCCGCCCTTCTGCACCTGCACCGCAACCGGACGGCCAAGCAGTGCCGCCGCTTTTTCAGAGACGGTCTGCAAGACGTTCGGCTTGTTGACAAGGCTGAAGGTAAAATCGTTTTCCGTGATCAGCAGCAGCCGGTCTCCGGAAAGCTGACCGCGCACAGGCGCGTTCGCCGCCGTACTGAACATACCCATTGCCGGAGGCTTCAGCGTCGCACGCAGGCGGTCGACCAGTTCCGGCCAGAAGCCGGTGGGTGCGGGAGTCGCCGTCTGCCGCATAGGCGCTCCGTCCGGCTCCGGCGGCACATCGTCGTCATCATAGGGAGGAGGCGCATCATCGTCCCATGGCGGGGCTTCCTCCCGCTCCGGTTCCGGGTTCGACGGTGCCGCCGCAATCCGGCCGCTGGCGATTTTTTCCTCCAAGCGGCTCAGGCGTGCATTCAGTGCCTGCGCATCCAGGCTCGCTTCCGGCTCACAGAGACGAATCAGACAAAGTTCTGCATCGATGCGGCGATTCGTGCTGATATTGAAGCCCGCCGCGGCATCCCGCAGCAGAGATGCCGTGCGCAAAAGCTCGCCCACGCTCCAAAGCGGCAGCAGTTCTTTAAGTTCCGCACCCGTGCAGATGCTCGTCACCTGCCCTGCTGCATCCTTCGGCGCCGTTTTGCAAATCAAAAGATCACGAGTAACGGCGCAAAGCTCATTGAGCATGGCCGCAAGATCTTTCCCCTCTGCATACTGCTCATTGAAAACGCGCAGCGTCTGCGCAGTGTCGTGCTTTGCAATCGCACACAGCATGGCCGCCGTCGCACGTGCTCCCGCAATGCCGAGTGTGCGGCAGACCTGATCGACCGTGACGGCCTCCGCCGTGGCAGAGGCACACTGGTCAAGCAGGCTGACCGCATCACGCAGGCCGCCGTCCGCCAGACGCGACAGAAAGGATGCCGCTTCCGGCTCTAGGGAAATATGCTCCTGATAGGCGATATAATTCAGCCGTGCAGTAATATCCGCGGGGGTGATCCGCCGGAAAGAAAACCGCTGACAGCGTGAAAGAATGGTTGCAGGGATGGATTGCAGTTCCGTCGTTGCGAGAATAAACAGAAGATGTGCCGGCGGCTCTTCGATAATCTTCAGCAGCGCGTTGAATGCGCTTGTCGAGAGCATATGCACCTCGTCGATGATATACACGCGCGTTTTGACCTCCGAAGGCGTGAATTGCGCATCATCCCGCAGAGCGCGGATGCTGTCCACACCGTTGTTGGAGGCCGCGTCGATCTCCAGCACATCCATACATGCGCCGGAGTCGATGCTTCGGCAGGCGGCGCAGCAGTTACAAGGGTTGCCATCAATGGGGTTTTCGCAGTTGACCGCCTTGGCCAGAATTTTGGCACAGCTTGTTTTTCCTGTTCCGCGTGTACCGGTAAACAGGTATGCATGGCTCAGATGTCCCGTGAGGATCTGGTTTTTCAGAGTTTGGGTGACGCTGAGCTGTCCGACCACATCATCAAAGGTCTGCGGCCGGTATTTTCTGTAAAGCGCCTGATACAATCCCGCTCACTCTCTTTCGGTTTGTTTGATCTTATGCCTCGGCTTCGTAGAAAACCTTCATTCCCTTGAAGGTCATGTAGGTATCCAGCTTGGAAACCAGCTCCATCGGCGCATGCATGGAGAGGACAGGGACGCCCGCATCCACCGTTTCAATATTGCGGTTTGCCATATAGCACGCAACTGTGCCGCCGCCGCCCTGATCGACCTTGCCCAGTTCGCCGGTCTGCCAGATGACATCCTGCTCAGAGAAGAGTTTACGGATGTAGGCCATGACCTCGGCGGATGCGTCGGAGCTGCCGGATTTTCCGCGTGCCCCGGTATACTTGAAGATGCCGGTGCCATAGTTAATTTTGGTGTTGTTACCCTTGTCACAAGTCTCGGCATAGAGAGGATCAAAGGCATTGCTCACGTCCGCAGACAGGCAGAAGGACTTTTCGAAACAGCGGTGCAGCTCCGCGCCGGTGGCGGCGCACAAATCACCCATAAAGGTTTCAAAGTAGTCGCTCTGCATGCCGGAAATGCCCTGAGAGCCGATCTCTTCCTTGTCGGCCAGAACGCAGACGGCAGTCTTTTCTGGAACGCCCAGCGTCAGCATTGGACGGAAAGCAGCGTAGGCGCAGACACGGTCATCGTGGCCATAGGCTGCAATAAGGCTGCGGTCAAAGCCGACTTCACGTGCGCGTCCGGCAGGAACCATCGTCAGTTCTGCGGAAAGGAAATCCTCCTCCGTAATACCGTACTTCTCGTGCAGCAGGCACATGATAGCAAATTTCACGCGGTCGCCGCCCTCGTCGTCCGTCAGCGGACGGCTGCCAAGCAGAACGCGCAGGTTCTCGCCCGTCACGCCTTCGGCCAGCGTCTTTTTCATCTGGTCGGCGGACAGATGCACCAAAAGATCGGTCACGCAGAAAATGGGATCGCTTTCGTCCTCACCCACCGTCACGCTGACCACAGTACCGTCCTTTTTGGCCACCACACCGTGGATGGCCAGCGGGGTCGTCGTCCACTGATACTTCTTGATGCCACCGTAATAATGCGTCTTGAAA
>CABSBF010000090.1 GCA_902475855.1 uncultured Eubacteriales bacterium | reverse complement strand
ATGCCCTGATCCGGGACCCGCAGCGCGGCTCCTGCCTCTACAAGTGCGGCAACGAGCGGTATCTCTTGCAGGTGCAGGCCCCGGAGTACAAGCAGGCCATCTTCGGAACGGCAGGTGGACGATGAATATTGTGGCATATACCCTACGGCTATGATGATGGAGAGTGATGGAATGAATAGGAAAACGAAGACGATTTGTATTCATGTAGATGAAGAACGATTGAAAGAACTTCATATTCGCGCGGCGCAGGCACAGAAATCTTTGCAGGATTACGTTACGGATCTGATACGCAAGGACTTGTGCCCATATCAACAGTCCTCGTTGCTGCCGGAGCAAAAGGCGGCGCTGAATGACCTTTCAAAAGAGGCACTGCGCGTGGTGGAAAAAATGGAGGATATCCTGCGGCCGGAACAGCAAGAACACGGAGGAATGCGCTTTGGTTAACCCTGCATGGATCATCAGAGCGGCGGCTGCAGTTCTCTCGGATGAGGACACCCGGAAAAGGCTGGGCTGGATCGTGGCGGCGATCTGTTCACCGTTGATCCTGACGCTGGCGCTGATCTGCTCTCTGCTCTCCGGCAGCGCGGAGCATAACAACTCCGCCGTTCTGCTGTGCTTTCATGGTGGAGATATTCCGGGCAAAACGCCTGCGGAATATGTTGCTTACATCGAAGATATGCGCCGCAGCTTCACGCTGCTGGACAGCGCCATTGATGCCGTCAATGGCATGACGGAGAACGGCGACAGCCTTGACGGTATCCGCGTCAAGGCTGTTTTCTATGCCATTTTCTTTGGAGAGGACACACCGAGCCGCCGAGCGCACCGACAGTTTGTGGATTGCTTTGTGACCTACGAGGAACGCACCCGCACCGTTACCGATGAGGATGGGACGGAAACCGAGGAGAGCTACACCGTAGCGATTCCCGTTGCGGACATATCCGCCGTGTACGGTAATCTTGAAAACGTGCTTCACTTGGAAATATCTGCGGAGCAGAAGTCCAACGCCGACAGTGTGTACAATTTGGCGCGCTATGGCGTTGCCGGAGGTTCGGAGGGCTGGATACCCGGCGCGGATGTGCCGTTTATTGGTGCGGACGGTTTCTGCTCCCCCATTGGCTCCGGCTGGGAGCGCCGTGTCACCTCTGAATTCGGCAACCGCGTCGATCCCATCACCGGGAAGCGCAAGGGACACGGCGGCATGGACTTGGCAGTCCCCACCGGCACGCCCATCCGCGCGGCGCTGCCGGGGACGGTGACGGTCTCCAAGTACAACGCCGGAGGCTACGGCTATTATGTCATGATCGACCACGGCAATGGCCTTGCCACGCTGTACGGCCACTGCTCCAAGCTGCTGGCAAAAGTGGGCCAGACGGTGGAGGCGGGAGACATCATCGCCCTCTCCGGCAGCACCGGGCGCTCCACCGGGCCGCACCTCCACTTCGAGGTGCGCGTCAACGGGGAGCGGACGAATCCAAGGGCATATCTGCCAAAAGGCTGAAAGGAGAAAAATGATTATGAACATGGCTCGTTATGAGCAGGAAACCATTATCAGCTTCAACGAGGAGGAAAAGACAGCCGGAATTTATACTCACAACAAGGTACTGCGTCAGAAGCTGGAAGCGCTGGCGCGGGACAGACCGGAGGATTGCAGGCTCGTCAAAGTGTCCCGCAGCGGGCGGGCAGTTGACTACACCATCCCAAAATCATGGATAAGGATCGCACCAAACAGGGTGCTGTCTGATGCCGAGAAGATACAGCGGCGCAACGCCATAAAAAAGGCCAATTTTGCCCTTGATAATGCCGGACGTCCGCAGGATTGAAACTTCGTGCGACCGCCGGAGGGTAGTGATACCACCCACAACACAAAAACACCAAAAAAGCATGGAGCACAGCGACATGGAGGCGCTGGGCTTCCAGCTCCGCGACTACTACGAGGAGGTTGAATAACAATCATGAAAAAAGAAAATGTCACGATCTCATTCGAGAGCGAGCAGCTTGCCGCTCTCGAATTTTCACTTAAAAAGAAAAACACCAGCGTGCAGGCGCAACTGGAGGAGCTGCTCAAATGTCTCTACGAATCTGAGGTGCCGGAGCCGGTGCGGGAGTATCTGGACAGCCGCGCGGCGCCCGCTGCCCGTCCCCGCCGTCCAGCAAGATCGGCAAAGCCGCAGCCGCGTGAGGAGATTCCCTCCGCGTTGGCGCAGCCCACTGACGAAAGGAATGGTGAGTGAGATGGCAGATCATGTAGACATCACACTGTGGATCGACCGGCGATGGAAGGATGCCATTGAAAAGCATCTCAAGGATGAAACCTTGCGGGAGCATCTGGAGGATGTGCTGGATGAGCTGTGCAACCAACTCCCGGAGCGTGAGTATGAGCGCATCAGTGCCGAGATCTACGCGGAGGATGCCGCGCGGCGCGCAGAGGAAGAAGCAGCCCGTACCTACGCCGCCTACCATGTGGTAGAGAACGGGCAGGAGTGGTACTTCAAGACCTCCCCCGGTGAGGAACTGCTGGATGCCGCAGAAAAGCTGCGCGGCTATGTCGCCGGTGAGAAAGGCACCGGGCCGGATCTGTTCATCAAGCTGTTCGCGGACGGGCGACCCATCACGGCGGAGGAGTACAACGCGCTCACCGCCCTTCGCATGGAGAACACCGGCAAGGTGCGCGGCGTGTTCGACATCAACTTCGACAAGCGGGAGTTCTCCGCCGTTCACATCATGGACGGCTGGCAGACCTGGGCGATGCGGGATGTATCCGTGGCGGCGTACCATGCCACCCGGTCACAATTCGCGTCGAGCGATGATCAGTGGCGCAAGCTGCTGGATCATCTGAGCGGTAAGGAGATCACCTCGGCGGGACACCTCTCCGCGCGGAATTTTTCTTTCGGTGATGAGATCATCGAGTCGGACGGCAAGCTCAATTTTTATGTGCAGACGGAGTTCGATGTGGATGCTGTCTTCGGCACCTTCGTCTGTACTGACGAGAACGATGACTGGCTCAATATCTACGCCAACTATGACATCGCGGAGGATAGACCCTGCGACACGCTGGAGCTGTGCCTCTGCAAACCGAACGGCACAGAGGAGAACTGGAGCTACCAGCTCAACGCGGCGGAGCGGGAGGTGCTGCTGCGGAAGATGGAGGAATACTGTCAACAGCAGACCGGCATGAGTCTCCGCGACTACGCACAGCAGTTCCGAGAGGAACCGGAACAGCGGCAGGGGCCGGTGATGAAACTGTAGGCACAAACGCAGCAAGGCTGAAACGCTCGCGGCTGCGGAAACAACAGCGTCCAGGCTGCGCAGCCCAGCGGGGCCGCGGCGCCGGCGAAAGCGGACACACGCCATAAGGCGTGCATCCACTTCCTCCGGCTGTTCTTTCGGTGGCAATTTCGCTGACAGCACAAAGCCACGCTGTGGCCGATGGAGAGATGGCCCCGTGTTTCGCCCTGTGAGCCGTTGTGTGCGCGGTTCGGGGCTGGGGTGGCGTGTGTACCCGCCGCAGCCTCTTGAAACGAACGTTGCGGCGTTTGTGGGCGATGCGTGAAAAGGCTCGGTGAATCCTGCTCCGGCGATGGGAAACCGAGCCTTTAGGGATGGTTTTTTGCCCCCGGCAAAGTCCCGTTTCGGAGGTTTTCGCCCCTTATTTACCCGTTCGATAAAAGCACAAGATAAAGAGAGGTGCCCCTAACTGGGCCCCTCTCAGCCACAAAGCCCCGCAGTGCGGGGCTTTCAGAGGTTTGGACAAGGTGCACCTTTTGCGGGTTTTGATGGAAAACAGGTGCACCTTACCCGCAAAAACGCAGGCGTGACAAGAGGTTGCGCCTTTTCAGAAAGGAGTGCTGCAAAAATGCAGGAAAATGACGAAAAGCGGATCGAGCGCACAGTGGTATGGCTGGATGCCAAGCTGGTTCCCCGTATGGACGGCTGGCTGGCCGCGGATAATTGCAAAAACCGCAGCGAATTTATCAACAAGGCCCTGCGCTTTTACATGGGCTATCTCGGCACGGAGGACAACACCGCCTACCTCTCGCAAGCCATCCTCACCGCCATTCAGGGTACGCTGGACGACAACAACAATCGACTCTGCCGTATTCTTTTCAAGTGCGCGGTGGAGCTGAATATGCTCTGCCACACCATCGCCGCGCACTTCCGTACCGATCCCATCCACACGCGGGAGCTGCGGGCCTACGCCGTGGATGAGGTGAAACGCACCAACGGTCAGGTGAGTTTTGAAAACGCGGTGCGGAGCCAGCGGCGTATAGAGCCGGATGACGCATGGCCCGGATCGTACTGATTTCGCCCTACCTCAAGGGCGGACAGAATGCCGCGAAGCTGGCCCAGCGTACTCGCTACGTTGCCACCCGTCCCGGCGTGGAGCTGCTGGCGGATGAGCGCAGTACGCTCCCCGCCACAAAAAAGCAGCAGGACTTCATCACACGGCTGCTGAAGTCCTTCCCCTCCTGCTGGGAACTCATTGAGTACGAGGAATATCTGGATCACCCCACTCAGGGCAGCGCCTCCGCGTTCATCCAGCAGGTGCAGGAAGACTACATGGAGGCGCTGGATCAAAAGGAAAATTTCATCGACTACATCTCCCACCGCCCCGGCGTCCAGAAGGACGGCGAACACGGTCTGTGGGACGCTCACGGCAAGGTACAAAATCTCGCGCAGGCGGTACGGGAGGTGGCGGAGCACACCGGGAATGTGTGGACGCCGGTAATCGCGCTGCGCCGTGAGGACGCGGAGCGGCTGGGCTACGACAGCGCGGAAAACTGGCAGGCTCTGGTGAACGCCTCCGTCTGTGACATCGCTGCGGCATATAAGATCCAGCCGGACAACCTGCGCTGGTATGCCGCCTTCCACCGAAAGCCGAATCAGGTGCATATCCACATGATCCTCTTCTCCGCGGACCCCAAGGAAGGGTATCTCACCAAAGAAGGCATCCGGCAGGTGAAGTCCGTCTTCGCCAGACGGATCTACCACGCAGATCGGATGCACATCTACCAGCAAAAGGACATCGCGCGGCAGGAGCTCCAGACGCGGACCCGCAAGGCCATGGTGGAATGCATCGCACAACTGAAACATGGTGCAGTGGATAACCCACGGCTGGAGCAGCTCACCGAGGAGCTGGCGGAACGCCTGCTGGCGGTCAAGGGCCGAAAGGTCTACGGCTACCTGCCGCCAAGGGTCAAGGCCATCGTGGATGCAATCGTGGAGGAGCTGGCGAAGGACGAGCGGGTGTCCGCCGCCTATGAAACGTGGCAGACACTCTACGAGCAGGTGTGCCTGGACTACGATCAGCGGCCGCCCAAGCGCCTGCCGCTCTCCCGGCAAAAGGAGTTCCGGAGTGTCCGCAACATGGTCATTCAGGAGACATTGCAATGGATGGCTGAGCGGCAGCGGTGTGCGGATGCACAGAGAACTTCTGCCACATCGGTGGAATCCATTTCGCCTGAGAATCCTGTGTCGGCCATGAAAGCCAAAGTAGAATCCACAGCACCAGCCGTTCCCGCGCAGCCCAAATCTGACCGT
>CABSBF010000089.1 GCA_902475855.1 uncultured Eubacteriales bacterium | reverse complement strand
TGCGGCGTTTACTGCGAGGTGAAGCCCTACACGACGCCCCTCGCGGACCTTCTTGCGGCGAAGCCCATCGGCTTCATCTTCACCGGCGGCCCGAACAGCGTTTATCTTGAGGATGCGCCGCACGTTGATCCCGCGCTCTTTGATGCAGGCGTGCCCGTGCTCGGCATCTGCTATGGCTGCCAGCTCATCGCCCACCACCTCGGCGGCAAGGTCGTGGCGGCGAACGACGCGACCGCGCGCGAATACGGCAAGACCGAGACCTTCTTCGATACGTCCTGCAAGCTCTTCAAGGGTCTTCCCGAAAAGAGCGTGACGTGGATGAGCCACGGCGACTACATGGAGGTCGTTCCCGCGGGCTTCTCCCTCGTCGCGCACTCCGACGCCTGCCCGAACGTTGCCATCTGCGACGAAAAGCGCGGCTTCTACGGCGTGCAGTACCATCCCGAGGTCAACCACAGTGAGTACGGCAAGGACATGATCCGCAACTTCCTCTACGAGGTCTGCGGCGCGAAGGGTGACTGGACGATGGGCGACTACAAGAACACCGCCATCGCCGCCGTGCGCGAAAAGGTCGGCTCCGGCCGCGTGCTGCTGGCGCTCTCCGGCGGCGTGGATTCGTCGGTCGTGGCGGCGCTGCTCGCCGAGGCCGTCGGCCCGCAGCTCACCTGCGTTTTTGTCGATCATGGTCTCATGCGCCTCAATGAGGGCGACGAGGTCGAGTCGGCATTCGATAAGTGGGACATCAACTTTGTCCGCGTGAACGCCGAGAGCCGCTTCCTTGAAAAGCTCGCCGGCGTGACCGATCCCGAGCGCAAGCGCAAGATCATCGGTGAAGAGTTCATCCGCGTGTTCGAGGAAGAGTCGAAGAAGATCGGCGCGGTCGACTTCCTCGCGCAGGGCACGATCTACCCCGACGTCATCGAATCCGGCCTCGGCAGCGCCGCGGTCATCAAGAGCCACCACAACGTCGGCGGTCTTCCCGACTATGTCGACTTCAAGGAGATCATCGAGCCGCTGCGCCTGCTCTTTAAGGACGAGGTGCGCCAGCTCGGCCGCGAGCTGGGCCTGCCCGAGTATCTCGTCTCCCGCCAGCCGTTCCCCGGCCCGGGTCTTGCCATTCGCATCATGGGCGAGATCACCAAGGAAAAGGCCGACACACTGCGCCTTGCCGACGCGATCTACCGCGAAGAGCTGGAAAAGGCCGGCGAAAACAAGAAGATGAACCAGTATTTCGCCGTCCTGACTGACACGCGTACCGTTGGCGTCATGGGCGACGGCCGCAGCTACGACCGCGTGCTCGCCCTGCGCGCCGTGACGACCGAGGACTTTATGACCGCCGACTGGGCTCGCATCCCCTACGAGCTGCTCGACAAGATCAGCGGCCGCATCGTCAACGAGGTCAAGGGCATCAACCGCATCGTATACGATATCACCAGCAAGCCCCCCGCAACGGTGGAGTGGGAATAAATCAGAAAAGCCGAAAAGTGCAGGAATGCCAATGGTTTTTGGGTTTTACCCGCCCCCTTCTGATAAGATTTTGATAAGATTCCGCCGGAGCGCAGTTATTCTGCATTGCCAGTGGCTTGTGAGTAAAGAGTAATTTCTCTCGGCTCATAAACATCCCCATATGATTGAAGCCCGTACTGATTGGATGTCAGTACGGGCTTTTTCTATGTTCATTTTTCTTTCTGCTGATCCTTGAACGCTTCCACAAGCAGATCGCTCAGTCCCTGCGACGGTACTTTTGCCCAACGCTGGGTGGTGTCCTCTTCCGGAAAGGTGTAGCGCCAGTGGTCGTACTGCTCTTTGCTTATCTTGCCGCAGCGCAGCTTCTCCGACTGTTCTGCCCATGCGGAAAGCATGGTAAAGATTGATTCATTCATGGTACGTTTGCTGCCGTCAAAGATGAGATGCACCTCATCTCCCTGCTTTTCAGCACGGATGCCGTGAATGTCCTCGATGGCAAAAAGGGTGTGAATAAATCCAAGGTCACTGTCAATGTCGGGAATCTGCAATGCCAAGGGAGAAACCTCCAACACATTGGCGATAGCTTTTACCAGATCCTCTTTCGGCGTTCTGGAACCGGACTCGTACTGCGCCATGCGGACATCAGCCGTTTTAGGCGGAAAGCCAACAGCTTGACCAAGCCATTTCTGCGTCATGCCACGCAAATTACGAATAAAACGGATTCGTTCACCAATCGCCATAAACCTACACTCCTTTGGTATCGTTGCGATTATTATAGCATATATGCTTAGTTTGTGTCAATACAGCCTAAATAAAAAAGTTTAATATTTTTCTCGAAAACCTCTTGACATAACGGAATATGCTTAGTATAATGCAAGTGCAAACTTAAACATTATCAGTTAAGTTTGGGAATTTAATACCTGTCGCACATCACAGTCATGGTGTGTCCGCCCGGGCAAATCGGAAGGCGGCCAGAAAGTATCCGACACGAAATAAGGACAAGTATTACCGAAAATCAACAAGGAGGAGTTTTATGGACAACAGATTTATTCGAGCAGAGGAAGTCGCCGCGGAACTGGATGTGTCGAAGCCCTACGCCTACAAGCTCATTCGACAGCTCAATGAGGAGTTAAAGGCAAAAGGATTTCTGACCATCGCAGGCCGCGTCAACCGACAGTATTTCAATGAACGGTTCTACGGAACAGAAAGGAAGGACGCAGATGCCAGCTTATAAGAACAAGGAAAATGGTTCGTGGTATGTGGTGACACAGTACACGGACTGGACAGGAGAACGCAAGCCCAAATGCAAGCGCGGATTCGCCACGAGGCGGGAAGCATTGGAATGGGAGCAGAAGTTTCAACAGCAGAGCGCCGGTGATCTGGATATGAGCTTTGAGGCGTTCTGCGAAATCTACACCAACGATCTCAAGGCGCGGCTGAAAGAAAGCACATGGCAGACCAAGGAGAATATCATCAAAACAAAACTGCTCCCGTATTTCGGCAAGCGGAAAATCAACGAGATCACCACAAAAGATGTGATTGCATGGCAAAACGAGCTGCTCGCTTATCGGGATGAAAAACGCAAGCCATATTCTCAGACCTATCTCAAGACGCTACACAATCAGCTCAGCGCCATTTTCAACCACGCTGTCCGGTTTTACGATCTCCACTCCAATCCGGCAGCGAAAGCCGGAAACATGGGGACAGAGGAACGGCGGGAGATGCTGTTCTGGACGAAAGAAGAATATCAGAAATTTGCTGAGGAGATGATGGACAAGCCGGTTTCCTACTACGCCTTTCAGATGCTCTACTGGACAGGCATCCGCGAAGGAGAACTGCTGGCGCTGACGCCTGCGGATTTCGATTTTGAGCGCGGCACTGTCAAGATCAGCAAGACCTATCAGCGGCTCAAAGGGCAGGATGTCATTACCTCACCAAAAACAAAGAAAAGCAACCGCACCATTCAAATGCCCGACTTTCTCTGCCAGGAGATGCAGGAGTTTTTCAAAATGCAGTACGGTCTGAAAAAGAAAGATCGTATTTTCACGGTAACTAAAAGCTATCTCCACCATGAGATGGACAGGGGTGCAAAGGCAGCAGGCGTCAAGCGCATCAGAATCCACGATTTGAGACACAGCCACATCAGTCTGCTCATTGATATGGGCTTCTCGGCGGTTGCCATTGCCGACAGGGTTGGACACGAGAGCATCGAAATCACCTATCGGTACGCGCACCTGTTCCCATCCAAGCAGAAAGAAATGGCAAACAGGTTAGATGATCTTGGGAAAGGAGTTTGAGTTTAATGTCCGCAAAGAATGTAGACCGACACAATCGTTTTCGCAGTATCACAGTGGGATTTCGGGTATCTCCCGAAGAACAGGAGGAACTGAACAGGGCTGTAGCTCTATCGGGGCTTCCCAAGCAGGAATACTGCTATCGCAAATGCATGGGGCGTGAGGTGGTAGTGCAGCCAAATCCGAGAGTACACAAGGCGCTCAAAACGCAGATGATGGCGATCCTCGCAGAGCTGGAGCGCATTGCTGCCGGGGACAGCGTCCCCGATGAGCTGCTAAGCACGATCGACCTCATTGCCGTCACCATGCAGGGACTGAAAGGAGAGGATGCGAATGAATGAAGCAAAAGAAAAGACTGCCCTTTGCACATCTGTTGGCGCAGATGAAAGGCAGTCCGTTCAAAACACTATCAGTAGTATATCCGCTTTGGACACGGAAATCAATCACCCGGACGAAAATTCTCCGGAAAACTTTGAAGATATTTTGCGGCAGATGCAGCGAATGAGCGACCCGGCGTATCTGCTGATGTGCGATAAAGAAGTAACAGAAGTGTAAAAAATTTTGCCGTTCCTATCCGGCACTCGCGCGTTGTGTCGGATAGGTCGGGCGGTTATTCTGGCAAGTCAATCTTGCCGACAAAGCTGTAATAAATCTCAATGTCCTGCCTGCGGGTGCCGTTCTCGTCATAGCTGCACTCATGCACGACGATTTTCTCAATCATTTCCCGCAAGAGGGTGGGGGTCAATTCCTCAAAGGCAAGGTGCTTTCGGACGATACCCATAAACTTTTCCGCATTGACGGTGGCGGCCTGTGACTTGTCCAGTTCGGCCTGCAAAGCGGCGGCGCGGTCTTTCAGTTCCCGCTGCTCCTGCTCATAGTCTGCCGACAGTTCCATGAAACGCTCGTCGCTGATTTTGCCGTTCACATTGTCCTCATACAGCCGCTTGATAATGCGGCTCACTTCGGCAATGCGCTCCTGCGCCTGTTCAAGCTGCTTGGTGGCTGCGGCGGTCTTTCTCTTGCCGCCGATCTCGTTCTGCTGGATAAGCAGCTTCACAAAGCGGCTCTCATGCTTGGCGGCGTATTCGGTTACTTGCCGGAGATTTGCCAGGACACCGGCGGTCAACAGGTCGGTGCGGATAAAGTGCGCCGTACAGTCGCGGGTGCGCTTCTTGTAGCTGCCGCAGATGTAACAGTCCTGCTTGCGGGTTTTGTTCTGATACCGCTGCTGGTACATCACATGGCCGCAGTCGGCGCAGAAAAGCATACCGGAGAACAGCCCCACCTCGTCATAGCGGTTCGGGCGTTTGCGCTGCTTGCGTAACTCCTGCACGCGCTCCCATGTTTCCCGGTCTATGATAGGCTCATGGTGGTTCTCAAAAATGGCCTGCTTCTCGATGGGGTTCTCTACGCTGTGCTTGGTCTTGTAAGAGGGCTTCTCCGTCTTGAAGTTTACCAGACAGCCGGTGTACTCCCGGTTTTCCAACAGGTGGACAACAGTGTTTGTCGCCCATTTGCACTCATAGCCGGGGTGGTAGCGGCGGGTGCTGCCCGTCCTGCGGTACTCCAGCGTCCCCGGCGTGGGGATTTGCTGCTCCGACAGCATACGGGCAATCTTGGTCGGGCCGTTCCCGGCAAGGCAAAGCTGGTATATCTGCTTGACTACCGGCGCGGTTTCCTCGTCAACGATATAGTTCTCGTCCTCGTCCATGAGATAGCCATAGACCGGCTTGCTGGTAACGGGCTTGCCGCTCATGCCTTTTGCTCGTTTTACTGCTTTGATTTTCTTGCTCGTATCTCTCACCAGCCATTCGTTGAACA
>CABSBF010000088.1 GCA_902475855.1 uncultured Eubacteriales bacterium | reverse complement strand
TGCACATATTTTATGTTAACTGTATTATGTAAACCATGAAACCGCAGCAGCGGTGTGCCGTCACGTAAACGGCGGCGAATTCTATATCTTGTAGTCAGCATCCGCAGTCCACCTCCAAATCTTGCGGTTTCATTGTTTTGCAAGTTCCCCTGCATTTTGTCATTTTCAGTTTTGCCAATTCTCTCGTTGTGAATTCAGCCAAACTTTCTTTTCTTCTTTCTCACGCTGCCAATAACGCTTCCGGCAACTCCCCCTGCCAGAATGCTCAAAAGGATCGGCAGCACCTTTGCATACCCCACGCCAAAAAACAGAAGATTGCAGAGCAGCAGCATCGTTGCATATGCTGCCGCGCACAGCATCCCCCGCAGCAGTTTTCTCTCCGCCGTTCGTGCTGAAAGAACAGCGCACGCAGCCAGGCTGACGCACCCCACTGTAATTGCAGCAAGCAGATCTCTTTTCTCCTCTGATATCGTCCCGCACTCCATCAGCGCCGCAAACACAGCCGCCAATCCGAACGTCAAGGCCAGAGCGCCGATGCACAGAATTGCCAATCCCCTGCCCCGGTGTTTTTTTACAACCGACTTCCCTTTCTTTTTCATTTCGTTCCCTCCTTTGTGTACAGCCTATGCCTTGCATTCCGCGCGTATTCCTCTTTTGAAACGCGCTTCTTCCTACACGCCGCAGTTTTTTAACGTTCCTAAAAATAATCCTTGATTTTTGAGTAGAATATGGTATAATAAGTCTCGCTATGGAGGCTTAGCTCAGCTGGTTAGAGCGCCTGCTTCACACGCAGGAGGTCGATGGTTCGAGTCCATTAGTCTCCACCACATAAAGAAAGCCGAACTTGTTTCCCGTTAGGAATAAGTTCGGCTTTTCTGTTAAGGGAGCAATGTGCTATTTCAAAGCCGGAATTCAGATATCTTAATTCCTTTCAACGGGTAGTCGCCCCAGAAACTTCCAGCAAAGCAGAAAACCGAACGAATGCCTCGGAGAGGCGCTCGCTCGGTTTTCTGCATTTACACAGCTTGTCCTGCACAGGAATTTTTGCAGCACAGGCATCCTGTTAATATTTCTCTTTATTCGATCATTCCGTACTTCACTTTGATCCGATCTAATTTTTCCAGCATCGGTTCGGCCAAGACCAAAAGGAACAGAACCGTTGCCGCAGCGTGAATGCAGTCCATGCTGAATCCGGAAACATAGTAGGTCAAAAAGGTCTTCCAGTTGATCTCCTGCGCGGCAAGCAGTGCGGAGGCCGCATTCATAATACCGCCATAGATCACAATGGCGGTAATTGCACCGAACACCGCAAGCGCGCCGCGTGTGCGGCGAAGCAGCCCTTTGCGGAACAGAATCCCCGCCAGAAAGCCGATCAGTCCCATTGCAAACATCTGATATGGCGTCCATGGCCCCTGTGAAAAGAAAATATTTGACAGAAGCATGGACATCGCACCAACCAAAAATCCGGATTCGCCGCCGAATGCAACGCCGGAGATGACGGTCAGCGCCAGCACCGGTTTGAACTGCGGCAGCATGAAAAATGCAGCGCGCCCCGCAACACTCATAGCGCACAGAACCGCGATGATAACCAACTCCCGTGCCTGCGGCTTTCGTCCCTCAAATACAAGGAAAAACGGCAACATACACTCCAGAAGTACCAGCAGGGATGTGAAGTAATATTTGCGATTGCCGAGATAATGTGTTCCCACATAGAGGGTTACGGGGATCAACAGCACGATCATAATCGCCGCCGCGAGCGTCCGCTTCTCCAGTTTTTTCTTTTCGCGCCGGTAAAGAGGCGGCGGAGAGCGCCTTCCGATTGCCGTCACAAGAACAAACAGAGCAGCAATAAACACCGCATACATCAGAAGCTGATTTCTGGCAAGCGCATTCAGCACTCCCCCACCGATCAAAGCGGTCAGATCTGTTTTTCCAATTGCCTGAAGGAAAATGACAAGCGCAACAAGCCCGGCTGCCACAGCTATAATTTTCCGCCACAACGGAAGTCTCGGTGGCTGCCATGCGGCGCTTCGACACTGCGGCTCCGGCAGTGAAGCAGCCTCAGGCGGGAGCTCCGTCTCCGGAGGAGAATTTCCTCTGATGCAGGCAATCACATCTTCTGCTGTAACCGCATCCGGGAAAAGTTCCCGCGCCATCCGGTTAGCAGAGGTGGTATAAAAACTGTTCCCCGAGAAGAACGTGCGGGGCGAGGACTGTGTGACAATGTTTCCGTCAAAGAAAAGCGCACAGCGATGCGCATAGCGGGCGCAGAATTCCACATCGTGGCTGACCATCAGAACCGTAACGCCGCTGCATGTCAGTTTCTGAAGGATCTGCGCAAGTTGCTGCTTGAACTCCGCATCCAGCCCCTTGGTTGGTTCGTCCAGAAGAAGGATATCCGGCCGGATCAGAAGCAGCTTGCACAGTGCAGCACGCTGCTGCTCTCCGCCGGAAAGATCGTAGGGATGACGGTCAAGAAGTTCCCCAAGGCAGCAGAGCGAAACTGCTCCTGCTACGGCCTCCTCCTGCGCATAGCGCGGAACGGAGCGCCCGTCAAATACCTCAAGCAAGTCTTCCCGCACAGTCTTTTTGACGAAGAGAGACTGCGGATCCTGCGGCAGAAGTGCCAGCGTTCCGATCTTGCCGACCTCCCCGCGGTATGGCTTAAGAAGTCCTGCAAGCAGGCGCAGGCTTGTTGTTTTTCCGGCGCCGTTTCCGCCAAGGAGTGCAACAAACTCCCCTTTTCCGATTTCCAGATTAAGTCCCTTGACCACATCCGGCGCGTTTTTCTCGTAGGAAAACCATGCATCCTGTGCGCGCAGAACTGTTTCCCCGTGCGGTGGGATTCTCTCCGGCGGAAGCGGCGCCGTCGGGTGAGATGCGCACCGCTCGTGCAGGAATTCACGGCCGTCTCGGACAGTAACAGGGCAGGCACTGTCACTGTCCACGCTTGCCCAGATGCGCATCGCGGCAGGCATTGCCAAAAACATGCCGCTCCCACGCGCACGAAGACTGCGTCCAACCTCGTTCGCCGTTCCGCAGCAGACGACCTCCCCCTCCTCCAGCACCGCGACACTGCCAGCCAGCGGCAGTGCTTCTTCAAGACGGTGCTCCGTCAGGAGAATGGTCGTTCCAAGCTCCCGGTTGATCTTACCCAGAACAGCAAGAAAGTCAGAGGCCGCAATCGGGTCAAGCTGGCTGGTCGGTTCATCAAGAACCAGGACTTTCGGCTGCATGACCATCACGGCAGCAAGATTCAAAAGCTGCTTTTGCCCGCCGGAAAGCGATACAACATCACGATAGAACCAATCCTGAATGCCAAAAAAAGAAGCCATCTCCGCCACGCGGCGGCGGATGGTCGGTGTGTCACAGCCAAGGCTTTCCAACCCAAAAGCAAGCTCATGCCACACCTTGTCCGTAACGATCTGGGCATCCGGTGACTGCTGGACAAAGCCAATTTCAGCCGACTGCCGGCGCGCCGAAACCTGTGCAAGGGATTCTCCGCAGAAAAGAATTTCTCCGCTTTTGATCCCGTGCGGTGCAAGAACGGTCTTGAGTTGGCGCAAAAGCGTCGATTTCCCGCAGCCGGAAGGCCCGCAAAGAACCATAAATTCACCCTGCGCAACAGAAAGTGACACTTTATGAAGAGCAAAGTGTTCCTGCTCCGGATATTGAAAACTGAATTCCGAAATATTGAAAATATCCTGCATTTTTAGATCCTCGCTTCGCGTTTCCGCCAGATCAGACGGGAATAGCATTCCATCAGCACCGGCGTCAGGCACAGAAGCAGATAGACTAGCTGAAAGCTGACCGTGATGGGCAGCCAAGGAGTCCCCCGCAGCATGGGGCTATAGGTAAAAGACATACCATGCGCCAGCGCGCCCGCCGCAACGTAGACACCGCAGAACGTCAGCCAGAGCATCAGTGCGCGGTCGCGGGCGTCAAAACGGTAGATGGAAAAGGCCGTGCGTCCCGGCTCGCCGTAGCCGCGGCTGCGCATACTTTCCGCTGTTGTGATTGCATTTTCCAATGCCCAAGTGATAACGATGGAGAAAACTCTCAATGCTGTTTTCAGGCGGCTGTACAGCTTCCCGGAAGAAACGTCACGTCCAAGGCAGCGCTGAGCATCGGCAACGACACTGAACTGCTGCTTGAACCGCGGGACAAAGCGCAGCGCCATACTCAGAACCAGCGAAAGCGCCGGGATCACGCGGCCAAACAGATAAACAAACTTATCTGAAGTCACGACGGCATTGTAGCAGTAAAACCACATCAGTACCGCCGCCAGCATCGCAGCTGCGGCAAGCCCATAGAGCATGCTCTCCAGCGTCAGCGGGTTACCGTTCGGAAAGTAGGCCAGAATCGTCACGCCATAGTGATTGAAGGCCGGGTTGACAATCGCAGCCAGCAGCATAACAGGCAGCATCCAGCGAAGCTGAAAGCGCAGGGCGCTCCTGCCGCCAAGCAGTGTCGCATACGCACAGGCGCACAGCAGAGAGACCGCAAGGCTCACCGGGTGCCGGAAAATCATGGAGAACAGCAGCACCAGAGTAAAATACAGGAAATTGACTGCCGGATGACAGCGGGAAAAGGTATCGCGCATGGTTATTCTCCTTCGTTGGATTATCCTACAGAACCCCCGACGTCCTTCCCATAATTGCAGGTATAGACAAAGCATATCTCATCACCCGGCTGAATCTCATAACGCGAGCAGCCGTAATTTGGAAACCAGCCGTTGACCTTGTACATCCAGCCGGAGCCGCTTCCGACATCAAATTCATAGAGATTGGCGATTCCCTCCACATACGCGGAGTTATACGCCGGTGTCCAGCTTGCTTCCAGATGGATTCCGTACTCACGGCAAATACGCTGCAAAAGGTCAAAGACGCTCTCTCCTGCGGAGAAAGAACAGGTGGTCGTAGCAAGAATCACGCCATTGGAAGGAACGATGCCCACCTTATCCGGGTCACAGAGATCCATATTGTTCAGGATTGTTCCGCAAGTAATGCTGAGCGTGCAAGTCTGCGTCGTCGTGGTATCCACCGTCGCCTCTTCCGGCTCTACTGGCTTTGGTTTATCCTCCGGAACAGGGTCGGTCTGATAGCGATCCTTAGTTGGCTCTGTTGGCTCCTCTGAAGCAGAAGTATCCGGCTCGGAGGACGGCGCTTCCGAACTCGCTATCTCCGTGGAGGGAGCGACGCTGCTCTCTTCCGTGGCAGGAGTTGTATCACCGGAGGAAGCCTCACTTTGGCTTTCCGACGGAGTTTCCGGTTTCCAGCCGCGAGCTCCGGGCGCATTGCCCCCATACCAGAATGCCGCCGCCAAAACTGCAATAATCAGCAGCAGAATCAGAATCTTCCATTTATGTTTTTTCAGCCAATTTTTCATCATCACACCTCTGATATAAGCTCAAAGCAAAAACACGGCCCGATTCGGCCGTGTTGACTCACGCGCCGGCCCCGGGGATGGCGAAGGCCAAGCCGCAGCGTCCGGCGTATCTGACTTATCCCGCAATTACGGGCATCACAGTGACCGTCTCGTGGAGCATCGCACTCCGTTCCGCCGCCGGCGCCGCCGACCGCGCTGCACAATATTTTGATCCTTTTTATTTTACTCGTTATCTTGTAAAAATGCAAGAAAAAATCCGGCAGCTGAGCAGTTCTTCGCACATT
>CABSBF010000087.1 GCA_902475855.1 uncultured Eubacteriales bacterium | reverse complement strand
TGACCTTGATGCGGTTACCCGTCAGGACGGTGACCTTTTCCAGCATCTGATAGACCACGCCATCATCCCACTCTGTGATTCCCACAGTCGCCGCGGTCATTGCCGAGGCTGCCGCATGGATACGACGGCTGATCTGTTCCTGTTCCTGCCGGATACTGAGGATTGCCGCCTTGCGGCGCTTCAGTTCCTCCATCGTGGTGGAGATGGTACGAAAGCGCTCGGCGTATTCGTCCGCGTCACCATTTGCCGCTTCTGCCAGAAGCGTATCGAATTGTTTGCCCAACTCTGTGACCGCTCGGTCGATATCTCCAAGGCTCATGCTCTCACCGGGAACCGGAGCTAATTCCTGCTCCATCGCATCTACAAGCTGATCTGCCAGAACCTTGCACCCTGACATGGATGCATTGATGGCTGCCAGCACCGCCTGCTGAAGCGGCGATTCGTCCAGCGTCGGAGATTCTTTGCAGTATTTCTTGCCATAATCCAAGCGGCTGCTGCAGCGCCATACAGCACGTTTCTCACCGTGCTGTGTCCACACCACTCTGCGGTACGCCGTACCGCACTCGCCGCAGAACAGCAGACCGCTGAGCGCGTATTTGCCGCTGTAACGGCTCATGCCGGTGGGAGCGCTCTTTTTCGTGCTGCTTGTCAATGTTTTGCGCCGTGCCAATTCCACCTGCACGGCATCGAATCGGTCCCGTGGGATAATGGCTTCATGGTGGTTCTGAATCAGATACATGGGAAGCTGTCCGGTATTTCGGATGACCTGCTTGCTGATGCAGTCTCGAATGAAGGTCTTCTGGAGCAGGACGTCACCGCAGTATTTTTCGTCAGAGAGGATCGTCCGCAGATTAGAAGTTGTCCATTCCATTGTTCCTGCCGAATTCTTGAAGCCGCCGGATTCCAAGGCTTCCTTGATGCTGCGCAGCGTCTGACCGGATAAGTACATCTCATAAATTCTTCGGACCGTTTCCGCCTGCTCCGCATTCACCACCATCTCACCGTCAGGGTTCTTTTCATAGCCCAGCAGGGTCTTATACTGGATATTCGCCTTTCCCGTCCGCATCGCCTGATGCTTGCCCCACTTAACACGGGAGGAGATGCCCTCACTTTCGGACTGTGCGAAGGCACCGTGGATAGTGATCAGGAACTCGCTTTCTGGGTAGATGGAGTTGATATTCTGCTCCTCAAAGATGACCGGGATGCCCATGCCGCGCAGTTCGCGGGTATAGTTCAGCGTGTCCACGGTATTACGGGCGAAGCGGGAGACGGATTTGGCAAGGATCATGTCGATTTTGCCCTGCCTGCACTGGCGGATCATGCGAAGAAAATCCTTGCGCTTGCAGGCGGAAGTGCCTGTGATGCCTTCATCCGCGAAAATATCCGCCATCGTCCAGTCGGGGTTTGCCATGATTTTTTCCGTGTAGTATGCTTTCTGGTTTTCGTAGCTGTTGAGCTGCTCGTCCTTTTTCGTGGACACTCGGCAGTATGCGGCTACCCGGAGATTTTTCTTCTTTTCCTGATCCTGCGGCGATTCCTCCTTTGCGGGAATCACGATGACCTTCGGTTCAGGGCGGGACTGCGTCATGTATCATCACACTCCTCTAAGACTTGATTGTTTTTCAGCAGGACTTTGACTGTCTTACTGTCATAGGTGATTTTTCGGATGCTCTGCCGCAGGAGGTTTGCGTCCAGCTCCCGCAGCTTTGCCTGCGAACCAAAGATGCGGCGGAGCCGGTGTGATTCATATTCCTCCGTTTTGACACTCGCCAGCTTTAGGGATGCGACCTCCAAGGCTTTTTGCCGCGCGGTGTCCGCATCTACAGGTGGTGTCTGCAGCAACGTGTCCAGTTCCTGCCGGAGCCGCCGGATATCTTCTGTGGTGGGAACACCGGATGTTTCTATCTTGATGATCTGCGGATCGTCGACCATCTGATTCAGTATCTTGAGGACTTTTCGTGCAACGCTGTCGGGTACGGTGCCGCCGCACAGCTTGCGTAACTCCTTTTGCGCAGGTGTCTGCTTATACTCGGGGCACATCTCTTTCCTGCGTTCCTGGGCGGCGTGGAATTGCTCCGTTGGGATGAGCGCCGGGAATTCTTTCTCACCGATATACCGGTCATCCTCCAGAATTCGCGCCACCATATTTTTGTTCCAGGACTTGTCCTCATCGTAGGGAACATCCTCTGTCTGAAGCTGTTCGGCAAGCTGCTTGAAGGAGGCACCAGCAAGGTATTGCAGGTAGATGCTCCGCACCGTTTCCGCCTCCCGCGGCTGCGGCACGATCTCGCCGAGCTTCACTTTATAGCCGAAGGGCTGCTTTCGTTTTCCCATTATCTCCGTGTCCTTTCTATTTTTTCTGTGACCTCCAGTCCATTGAGAAGGCGGAAGCGCAGTGTTTCATTGTCCACGACCACGATTTTCTCGACCATATCGCTGAATAGCTGCTCATCGAAGTCATCCAGCCAGTCCGGTCCGCTTTCGAGCACATCCAGCAGATCCTGTGTTTGCTGGATGGTGTGATCCTCCTCAGACCGCAGGATGCGCTCCTTTTGGAGTTTCAGTTCCCGGCGACGCTCTGCAAGCTGATTGCTGCGGGATATAAAAATGTCAGGATCGACCACTCCCTGCTGCTTGAGCTGGGCCAGAAGTCGTTCCTGACTGGCGATATCCGATATTTGTTTGTTGATCTCCACGATGTTTTCGCTCCAGAGGAGACTGCCGGTTCTGGCGGCGTAGAGGTCAGAGATGAGTTGGGTGAGAATGCTCGTTCCATAATGTTTAAGATTGTAATATACATGGAGGAATGCGTTTTTCATCTGTTCCTCTGGAACCTGCGTATTGGGGCAGGCGGTGATAGACTTGTCGTGTCTGCGACACGCCCAATTTACAGAGCCACCACAATTTTTCCTTTTGCAGAGTGTGCCGCAGTGACCGCACACGATTTTACGCGCGAAAGCGTGGGGGACATCTGACCGTGGATGAATCGCGGCACTTCTCTGTGTCAGAAGTTCCTGCACCTTTTGAAAAATCTCTCTACTGATGATTGCGGGATGAGAATCTATCACAAGATACTGTTTTCGTTCGCCGTGGTTGATTTTTTGCTGCCGAGGAAAGCTGCGGGTGGTATATTTCTTTTGAGACAGAGAATCTCCGGCGTATTTTTCGTTTTGCAGTATGTACTGGATGGAGGTCAACTGCCAATATTGAGTGCCGTCCCGCGTTGGACAGCCCAGCGTCGTGATTTCCTTTGCAATATTCTCCATACTGACACCTGCAAGGTAACGGTCGAAGATATGTCGGATGATTGACGCTTCATCCTCTTGAATCTCCAAATGATCTTTAACGAGCCGATAGCCATAGGGCGCTTTGCAGGTGGAAAATCTCCCTTTGCTCATTCGGACTCTGTAGCTCCACCGCACCCGTTCGGAGATAGCCTCGCTCTCCCGCTGGGCCAGTGCCGCGAACATGGCGATAAGAACTTCGCCGGACACCTGCGCGGTGTCAATGTTTTGCTCCTCAAAGTAGACGCTGATGTTGAGAGACTTCAGTTCCCGTACAGCCGCCAGACTTTCCTTGGTATTCCGGGCGAAGCGGGAGGAAGATTTCACAAGGATGCGGTCGATGCGCCCTTTTCGGCAGTCCTCCATCATCCGTAGGAAGTCATCCCGCTTGTCTATGGACGTGCCGGTGATGCCCTGGTCGGCATATATGTCTGCCAACTCCCAATCAGGGTTGTCTGTGATGAGTTTGGAGAAGTAGGCATTCTGCGCGGCAAAGGAGTGTTCTTGATCCTTGGAGTTGGAACTGACACGGGTATACGCTGCCACGCGGAGTTTTCGTGCGGTTTCCTGATTCGCTGCCGGGATCGTAATGACCCGCGGAGCCATCGCCAGAGAACCGTTGGTTTTCTCCTTATCACTCATTCCTCTGCCACCTCCCTTGTCAGTAACACACAATACCATATAACATCCGCAATAGCTATCCTAAAAGCGAAGAAATCAAAGAGAAATAATGATGTCCGCGCCAAGCTGTACCCTCAGCCGCGCGGCGATTTTTTTGGCTTCGCTGCCGCTGACGAGCCCCTGCTCCCGCAGACTGCGAAGCATGGTGACGATGCCGAGATAATCTGCGTTTGGATTCATTCGGATTCCTCCTTTTGTGATTTGATTTGAATGATAATGAAAACTCCCAAGCCCACTTTTACGAATGGGTTTGGGAGTTTTCGTTATGGTGTCTTTATGGGATGATTTCGATGCTGAAAACATCCGCGATGGGAATACACTGCCGGTCCGTCATCTGGATCACGCCGTTGACCGCGTCGATCCACTTGACCTCTCCGGTGACAGTTTGGTAGCTGCCGCCGTTCTTCCGTTCGTCTGGCACAAAGTAGGTGATGGACGCCGTGGGCCTTCTGGGAAGCAGTTCCTGGAGGCGCTGCAATTCCGCGTCCACACGCGCCATTTCGTACTCATCCAGTTCCATGCGCTGGTCCGTCAGCCGCCCGGTTTCCGCAATGGCGGCGCTGTGGCCGGTCAGGGCGGCAAAGGGTGAAAACTGCGCCGCACGGTCATAGAGGGACATCCGCGGATGTTTTGGCGAATCCGGATGGGGCAGATGAATGATGTCATCGTATTGTCCGTTCATGCCTTATGCCCTCCGATCTGCTTATTCCGCTCCTTGGCGGTAGCACCTTCCAGATAGCTCCCGCCATTCAAAATGGCGTTTTTGCCGAACCTCTTTTTAATGTCGAGCATGGCTTCCTGAATTTTGCGTTCCCGTTTCAGTTTAGCTTCTTCCTCCTGCAACCGCTGCTCCTGCACTTCAACGTTGTCAAACAGATTGAACTGCACCGGGGCTTCCGGCTCCTGCTGTGCCGTATCTTCGCCCACCAACCGATTGGCGGTGATGGTAAGTCTCCGAATAGACAGCTTCGAATTGACCTTTGCGTCATAAACGCCAAGAACGGCGTCCGTGATGCTCCGGGCCGAAGAGGTCTTTCTCGGCAGGTTTGCTGTTCCGTGGGTGTGCTTGGGGATCTTCCTGCCATAGCGGTCTGTCACGGTCTCGCCGTGGTAGCTGCCGCCTGCGGTGTTTTCAATGTCATATCCCACCGTCAGGGTCAACTGATCCGTTACCAGCTTCTTTTCCAGCAGATCCAGCGCGACGGCTTCCGCCATCTCACGTACAACCAACCGTGCTTTCTCAAAGGAATACGGGCATTGGAGAACCTGCCCGGAGCAGACGCTGTTCGTTTCCGGCCGGTATGCCTTGATATCCTGCATCCGGCACGGCTCCCAGCCCCATGCGTGGTCGATGAGGAGTTCAGCGTTGATGCCGAACATCCGATAGAGCAGTTCTTCATTGTAGTATTCGTTCGGCTTGCCGATGGAGCATCTTGCAACATCCCCCATGGTGTAGATGCCGATGGCTTCCAGCTTCTTTGCATAACCGCGCCCAACACGCCAGAAATCTGTCAGCGGGCGGTGCGCCCAAAGCTGCTCACGGTAGCTCATTTCGTCAAGCTCCGCAATGCGGACGCCGTCTTTGTCCGGCTGCACGTGCTTCGCCATAATGTCCATAGCGACCTTGCAGAGATAGAGGTTGCTGCCGATGCCCGCCGTAGCTGTGATGCCCGTGGTGTGCAGGACATCCGAGATCATAACCTTTGCCAACTCACGGGCGGTCATGTGGTAAGTTTGCAGATAGTTCGTCACATCCATCATCACCTCGTCGATGGAATAGACATGGATGTCCTCCGGGGCGATGTATTTCAGGTATACGTTGTAGACCTGAGTGCTGACCTGGATGTATTTTGCCATCCGAGGAGGGGCAATGAGATAATCTACTTCTCTGGATGGGTCAGCCGCCAGTTCATTGGCGTTGAAGCTCTTTTCGGAAAGGCAGCCAGCTTTGCGCCGCCGTTCCGCGTTGACTTCCTTGACACGCTCCACCACTTCAAAGAGCCTCGCTCTGCCGGAGATGCCGTATGCCTTTAGGGAGGGAGTCACGGCAAGACAGATGGTTTTCTCCGTCCGGCTGGCGTCAGCCACCACCAGATTGGTGGTAAGAGGATCAAGCCCGCGCTCCATGCATTCCACGGAGGCGTAGAAAGATTTCAGGAAAAGCCGAATTCGGCTTTTTCTGAATAATGCCGAGGAAAAAGAAATGCCGATATAATTTAGAAAAGGTTGAAATACAAGAGGAATTCAAGTAAATATCGGCATTACCTGTTATACTTGGAACACCAAATA
>CABSBF010000086.1 GCA_902475855.1 uncultured Eubacteriales bacterium | reverse complement strand
GCTGACCTCTTGAATGCCATTCAAGCGCTCTCCCAGCTGAGCTATACCCCCAAATTGATGTGCTCTCTCAAGCGCAGAGATATTGTATCAGATTTTGGGGCAAAAAGCAAGTCTTTTTTTCAAATAATCATGATATTTTTCTTCTTATGAAAAAGGACTGTCCTGCAAGCAGGACAGTCCATAATTTCGGATCACACCAATTCGATGATCGCCATTTCCGCTGCGTCGCCGCGGCGGACGCCGATACGGGTCACTCTGGTGTAGCCGCCGTTACGGTCAGCATACTTCGGAGCGGTCTCCTTGAACAGCTTGTGTGCAACATCTTCCTTGGTGATAAAGGCGAGCGCTCTGCGGTATGCAGCGAGATCGCCCTTTTTCCCAAGCGTGATCATCTTCTCAACGACAGGCTGAACTTCCTTCGCACGATAGAAGGTCGTTTCGAGCTTTCCGTTCTCCAGAAGATCGGTGGTCAGCTGGCGAAGCATCGCCTTGCGCTGATCGCTCGTTCTGCCGAGCTTACGAGTTCCAAACATTCGTATTTCCTCCTTCTTAAAGGATTTTAGTTGTTGTTGCCGGACTCTTCCGTTGCAAGAGAAAGTCCCATCATTGCCAGTTTGTTCTGGACCTCGTCCAGCGACTTCTTGCCCATGTTGCGAACCTTCATCATTTCCTCCGGCGTTCTGGAGATCAGATCGCGGACGGTATTGATATTGGCACGCTTCAGGCAGTTGAAGCTGCGGACAGACAGATCCAGTTCTTCAATGGTCAGCTTCAACGCCGTCGGCTCCGTGGAAACATCCTTCTCACGGACGATGGACTGACTTGCCGCCGTTTCCGAGAGATCGGTAAACAGCGTCAGATGCTCCGTCAGGATCTTGGCTGCGATGGACACGGCATCTTTTGCCGTGGTGGTCGCATCCGTCCAGATCTCAAGGGTGAGCTTGTCAAAATCCGTCATGTTGCCGACACGGGTGTTTTCCACGGTGTAGTTGACCTTGTAAACCGGCGAATACAGGGAATCGACGGGGATGACGCCGATGGGCGTCTGGGGGGTCTTATTCCGGTCTGCCGGAACATAACCGCGGCCCCGGCTCATCGTGATCTCCATATTGAGGGTAGCATCCGGGCCGAGGGAGCAGATGTGCAGATTCTTATTCAGAATCTCGACATCCGCATCGGTCTTGATGTCGCCGGCAGTGACTTCGCACTCACCAGTCGCGTCAATATAGACAGTTTTTACGCCATCACAATTCATCTTGGCAATGATCTGCTTGATATTCAGCACGATTTCCGTGACGTCTTCCTTGACGCCGGGGATCGTGGAAAACTCGTGCTGCACGCCTGCGATCTTGATGGAGGTCGCTGCTGTGCCGGGCAGAGAAGAAAGCAGAATTCGTCTGAGAGAATTACCCAGAGTGGTGCCGTAGCCTCTTTCCAGAGGTTCTACGATGAATACGCCATGGGACGGATCTTCCGGAGAGTCAATACACTCAATACGCGGCTTGTCAATTTCTACCATAAAACTAGTACCCTCCTTATTATTCTGCAAAACGCCTGTTTTGCGGTGTAAATCAGCTTACCAATAAACGAGGGTGAAGCATTATTTGGAGTACAACTCGACGATGAGGTGTTCTGCAATCTCGAAGTCGATGTCGTCTCTTGCCGGCAGCGCAAGAACCTTACCGGTCAGGGTGTTCTTGTCGCGGTCAAGCCACTTGGGAGTAGCAACGAACGCATCGTCTTCCTTCAGCTTCTTAAAACGATTGTTGGAGCAGCTCTTCTCGCTGACAGCAATGACATCGCCGGCCTTAACCATGTAGGACGGGATGTTCACGCGCTTGCCATTGACCGTGTAGTGACCGTGGTTGACAAGCTGGCGCGCCTCACGGCGGGTCGCAGCAAAGCCGAGACGGTAAACAACATTGTCCAGACGGCGCTCGATCAGGCTCAGCAGAACCTCACCGGTGTTGCCTTCAGCACGGGAAGCCTTCTCGTAGTACATACGGAACTGCTTTTCCAGGATGCCGTAAACAAATTTGACCTTCTGCTTCTCAGTGAGCTGAGTTGCATATTCAGACTTCTTCGCTCTTCTCTGTCCGCCGGGGTTCTTGTTGGAAGTCTTGGAATAACCCATGACGGCAGGAGAAACGCCGAGAGTTCTGCAGCGCTTGAGAACGGGCTGAGTATTTTTCGCCATTCTATGATTTCCTCCTTATCGAATTAGACGCGACGTCTCTTGGGAGGACGGCAGCCATTGTGAGGAATGGGCGTGACGTCCTTGATCATAACAACTTCCAGACCAGCGGATTGCAGCGCACGGATGGCTGCCTCACGTCCCTGGCCGGGACCCTTGACGTAAACTTCTACGGTCTTCAGTCCGCAGTTTTCGATCGCAGCCTTCGCAGCGGTCTCGGCGCACATCTGTGCGGCGTAGGGAGTGGACTTACGGGAACCGCGGAAGCCGAGTCCGCCGGAGGATGCCCAAGAAAGAGCATTGCCCTGCAGGTCGGTAACGGTAACCATGGTGTTGTTAAAGGAAGAGCGGATATGCACGGCGCCCTTTTCCACATTCTTGCGCTCACGACGGCGCTTGATTACTTTCTTAGCAGCAACTTTAGCCATTGATATCCCCCTCCTTACTTCTTCTTATTCGCGATGGTCTTCTTCGGACCCTTACGAGTACGAGCGTTTGTCTTAGTGCGCTGGCCACGAACCGGCAGGCCTCTTCTGTGGCGCATGCCACGGTAGCAGCCGATTTCGGTCAGGCGCTTAATATTCAGAGCAACTTCACGGCGGAGGTCGCCCTCAATGGTGTAGTTCTTGTCGATGACTTCACGCAGCGCGGCTTCCTCATCCTCCGTCAGATCCTTGACGCGGGTGTCGGGATTCACGCCGGCCATTTTCAGAATGTCATTCGCGCTTTTTCTGCCAATGCCGAAGATATAGGTGAGTCCGATCTCAACTCTCTTCTCGCGGGGCAGGTCAATACCAGCAATACGTGCCATATACTTTTGAGCACCTCCTATTAGCCTTGTCTCTGCTTATGCTTCGGGTTTTCGCAAATTACCATGACGCGACCCTTGCGCTTGATAATCTTACATTTTTCGCACATGGGCTTCACGGACGGTCTAACCTTCATACTGTTTAACCTCCATATGAGAACAATGTCTCTGATTTACTTGCTTCTCCATGTGATCCGACCTTGCGTCAGATCATACGGAGACATCTGAACAGTTACCTTGTCACCGGGCAAGATCTTGATATAGTTCATTCTGAGCTTGCCGGAAATGTGTGCCAGAATCATATGCCCGCCGCCAATATTGACTTTGAACATCGCGTTCGGCAGTGCATCGGTTACGATGCCCTCAAGTTCGATTACGTCGTCTTTTGCCAAGTTTCAGAAACCTCCTTGGTTTGAACGTTGAATTTCTGACCAATGATGGCCAATTCCCTTCGTAATTCGCTGTTGAGTACTTTATCGCCGGAACGTATCTTCGCGGCGACTGACGAATCTGGCCGAAGGACGAAACGGACATGTTTCAGCTTTTTGCGCTTTGGCGCATCAGCTTTTCTCTCTTTGCCATTCACAAGGGAAACGTACACACCGTCTGTGTCGATCACAAAGAACAGCATTCCCTGATCGCGTCCGGCAGCGGAGAGGACAATGTCCGATATTTGTATTTCCATACTACAGCCCCTCGGTGACGGTGAGAATTTCCGGCTCGCCGTCTGTAATGAGCACAGTATTTTCGTAGTGGGCAGCGAGCTTTCCGTCAGCAGTGACCGTCGTCCAGCCGTCCTTCAGGACACGCACCTCGTACGTTCCTTCAGTGATCATCGGCTCGATCGCGATCGTCATGCCGCGGATCAGTCTCGGTCCCCTTCCGGGTTTACCAAAGTTCGGTACCTCCGGTTCCTCGTGCATCTCCTCACCGACTCCATGGCCGACAAAGGAGCGAACCACGCCGTAGCCGAAGCTCTCCGCGTACGTCTGTACCGCATGAGAAATATCCGAAACACGGTTCCCCTGGCGTGCGAATTTCACGCCCTCGAAAAAGCTCTGTCTCGTGACATCAATGAGCTGCTGCGCCGCCGTGGAAACAGTTCCGCAGGCATACGTAGCTGCGCAATCTCCGTGGAATCCGCCCCACTTTGCTCCGACATCAATGGAAACAATG
This sequence comes from uncultured Eubacteriales bacterium, assembly GCA_902475855.1. Classification (GTDB taxonomy): domain Bacteria; phylum Bacillota; class Clostridia; order Oscillospirales; family Oscillospiraceae; genus JAZOXB01. The sequence continues at coordinate 2,121 of CABSBF010000086.1, read as the reverse complement.
TCGCCATCTTTCAATACCCGGCTGTCCGGAATCCCATGAATGACGGTATTGTTCACGGAAATGCAGACACTGGCGGGATAGCCGCAGTAATGCAGGAAGGACGGGGTTGCGCCTTGCGATACGATAAACTCGTAAACCGCTTTGTCGATCTCTTTGGTCATCACGCCGGGTCTTACCATTTCTCCTGCCAAGGCACGAGCTGCCGCGGTAATTTTACAGGCCCTGCGCATGGCCTCGATCTCGCGCTCATTTTTGATTGAGATCATATTGAATCACCCAATGCCGCCAGAATATCACGAGTTGCATCTTCGATGGGCTGATTCCCCTCGACAAGCCGCAGCTTCCCGAGCTTTTCATAAAAGCCCTTCAGCGCTTCGGTCTCAGCATGGTAAACCTCCAAACGATGACGCACCGTTTCCGGTCTGTCGTCGTCGCGGATAACCAGGCTGGAGCCGCAGGCATTGCAGATGCCCTCCGTTTTGGGCGGGTTCGCCACGATGTGATAGCTTGCGCCGCAGGAACCGCAGACTCTGCGTCCCGTCATGCGCGCCTCGATCATGGCATCTTCGATTTCAATAGAAACGACACGGTCGATCTCAACGCCATTGTCCAAAAGTGCCTGGGCCTGCGGGATGGTGCGGGGCATACCGTCAAGGATATAGCCATTTGCACAATCCGGCTGGGACAGCCGTTCCTTGACGATGCCAATGATGACATCGTCAGGAACAAGCATGCCCTTGTCCATGAAACTTTTGGCTTTCAGGCCGGTTTCGGTGCCGTTCTTGATTGCTTCCCGGAGGATGTTCCCGGTGGAAATGGTGGGAATACGCAGCTTAGATGCAAGAATCTCAGCCTGCGTTCCCTTGCCTGCGCCGGGAGCTCCCAGCAGAATCAGTTTCATGTGCCGCCTCCGTTACTTCTCAAGGAAGCCGGAGTAGTTGCGCATCATCATCTGGGCCTCGATTGCGGTCACAGTTTCCAGCGCAACGCTGACGATAATGATAACGGAAGTTCCGCCGAAGGAGAAGCGGGTATCCTTCATAACAACACCGAGAACGATAGGCAGAACCGCAATCACGCCAAGATACAATGCACCGAAGAGCGTGATCTTGTTAATGACCTTACGGATGAAATCCGCCGTCGGACGACCCGGACGGAAGCCCGGGATGAAACCGCCGTTCTTCTTGAGGTTGTTGGCAACCTCAACGGGGTTGTACTGAATGGTAGCATAGAAGTAGCTGAAGCCGACGATGAGCAGCAGGTAGAACACGGTGTAGATCACAGTCGTGCTCTGGAATGCATGCTTATAGACCCAGCTATTCGTCCAGCCGAAGAAGGTGCACAGCGTTGCGGGCAAGCTCGCGATGGACTGTGCGAAGATGATCGGCATAACGCCGGACATATTGACCTTAATCGGCAGGTGCGTGTTCTGACCGCCATAGACCTTACGGCCGACCACGCGCTTCGCATACTGGACAGGAATTCTGCGCTCCGCATTGGAAACGTAGATGATGAACACGATGATCGCAAGCATTGCAACCACCAGCAGCAGCACCCAGTACCACTGCGCCCAGAGCATATTGACCAGCGGTCTGATGATGCCGGTGGGAATGCGGGCAATGATGTTTGCAAAGAGGATCATGGAAATGCCGTTGCCGATGCCGTACTCGCTGATCTGCTCACCCATCCACATGACCAGCGTGGAGCCGGCGGTGAAGGTCAGGATGATAACCAGGGCAGTGAGGAAGGAATCGCTGACGAGCAGTCCATACTGCGAGTTGTAGTTCTTCAGCATCATGAAGTAGGCGAAGCCCATCAGCAGAGCGATGGCAACCGTAGCCAGACGGGTGATCATGGTGATCTTCTTCTTGCCTTCTTCGCCGCCCTCCTTGCTCAGGCGCTCCAGAGCGGGGATGGCGATGGTCAGAAGCTGAATAATAATGGAGGCGTTGATATACGGTTGAATGGACAGCGCGAAAATCGTTGCCTGGGAAAACGCCGAACCGGACATCATGTCCATCAGTCCGAAGATGGTGTTGCTCAGCTGCTGGCTGAACATCTGGGCCATCATCTCGACGTCAACGAACGGGACAGGGATAACATTGCCGATGCGGTAAAGCA
>CABSBF010000085.1 GCA_902475855.1 uncultured Eubacteriales bacterium | reverse complement strand
CTGTACAATGGGCAACACGGAAGTAAGAAAAAGTGGATTTATTATTGGGCATACCCGTTACACATTTTATTCTTTGCAATTTTGCGTTGTTAGCGCTTGGTGAAAAACGCCAATTTCACCAGGGCAGGAAATAGTACTGTGTCACGAGATGGTCAAGGCACCAGCTACGCCTCGCATATGGAAACTTTGACAGCCTTGCGCCACCGTGCTTTGAGGCTTCTAAGAGGGGCTAAAAAGAGCCACCAGCTCCATTCAGAGAATAGGGCTGGTGGCTTTCTGCGTCTGAACGATTCGCTTATTTTGCGAAGAAATATGTGTAGAGGTTATAGTCCCGCTCCCGGGTAATCAAGCGGAGCCAGATTTGAAAATGTGCCGTTTCCGCATACAGATTAAATTCCGTGGGCTCATTTGTCGGTTGGGCATACAGCCGGCACATTCGCTCCATCGCCCACAGGGTTTTGAATTCCGGCAGGGCGAGCAGCTGTGACTGGAAGGCGTCGATTTCCAGACCAAGCTCCGGAGCAGGGCGCATTTCTTCATCCGGGAACCATGTTGTCCACCATCGCCACCCGTCATAGTCAGAGCGGGAATAGGCAACCAGCGAAGCAGGATACCGGGCGCCGCTCAACGGCAGCGTCTTCTGTGCTCCGGAGAAGATCTCCATGAACGCACAGGCTGGCATCAGCTTGACTGCTTGCGGGTCCTTATGCTCCGCAAAACGGCGCTGCTTCACGGCGTACCATTCGCTTATGGGGAGTACCTTCCCCGCGGCATCCCGCAGGGCCTCGTCCATGCCGCACGCAGGGCAGACATAGACATTCAGCGCACGGCTCAGAGCGTTTTCGGCAAGAGATTCCCGCATGGGGCCGCCGCAGCGCATACAGGGCATGGCGCCGGGAGTGTGTTTGTTCTTTGCCCATTCGTTTTCCAAATCAGCCTTTGGATAGAGCTCAATATGAAACTTGTCCATTTTTTGTTCCTTTCCTGAAATCAGGCGATCTTCTGTTCGCCCCAGTGGATACGCAGATGTCCCTCGTCATCTGTCTCGCGGGTCATCAACGTGGAGAGCAGGTCATAATCCACACCGAATTTGGCATAGATCTCGTCCATATCCGCGTCCTGCCCCTTCATAAACATGGTGAGCTTTTCCTTTGCCAGCACCATCTGCATGAGGTTGGATTCCAGACTTCCAATGTAGATGGGAAAGTACAGATCCTTTTTCTCCGTGGAGGTGTAGCGGACAAACCGCATATAAAACTGGCTCATGCCGGCGTTGTTGTAGTGCATCTCCGGAATGATGATCTTGTTGACAAACTCGAAGTTAACGCTGGAGGGAAGGCTCTGCTGCGTGCAGAGCAGGATGCCGTTCTGACTGTCCCGCAATGCATCCCGCAGAGCGCGCCGCTTGGCGAAGGTGACGGTGGAGCCCGTCACCACAAAAAGGGGCCGGTCCGGAAGGTATTCACGGATGGCGGCGGCGTAACGGTCCAACACCGTTGTATGCCGCACGCCGATGGCTACAACTTCTTCCGGCCATCTGGCAAGGGCTTCCACAACAGCCATCTCCTTGAGCGGCGTCTCGCCCTCGTATTCCTTCATGCAGTCCGGAGCGGCACTGATGCGCAGTAGCAGGGTGATCTGCTGAATGAGCCGCATCAGCGCGTCCTTTCTGCTGTTTCCGGTCGAGCTGTAATACTCGCGCTGGATGCGGTAAAACTCCTTCAGCACGATATTGTAGACCTCCCGCTCCTCCGGGAGAAACGGGATCGGCATCTGATGGATACGGCGGATGTCCTTTCCCGTGACCTCTTCAAAGGTGCGGGTAATGACCGTCTTTCCCAACAGCCGATCCAATTCGTCAGCGTTGTAGATGTCCTGATTTCGCTGCCCCACACCAAAGACGGTGATTTTCTCCGGCAGATGGGAATTTGCAAACAGACGGTAGCCCTTTTTATAAGCAGGGATCGGCATTGCGTAGTAGGGATTTTCCTTGTGCTCCATATCCGCAGACCGTTTATCATAGCTGTAAAGCGTCCGACACCACGAGATCATGTTGATGGAATTGTTGTAGAGCAGCTCCAGCTGCGGAGCAAACTCGGAGATGTTGTTCCGCGTGCTGGTGCCGGTGGTCAGGAGCTTATACTTGCAGCGGCGAAAGCAGGACAGTACGGAAAGCGCCTGCTTGGAGCTGGGGTTGGAGATGTTGTCGCTCTCATCAAAAATAAACTGGATCTTATAGCCAAGCTGCTTGATATAGCGCCCGATCTGCTTTTTGTACTGGCTGACCTTGTTCAGCGTCAGAATCACAAAATCGCCCGGTCGGATGCGCTGCAGATCAGCCAGCCGCTCCACAAACACATAGGAAAAGCCTGCGCCCTTTAAAATCACATCCCAGTTGTTGCGGATGGAGATGGCGCTGGAAATGACCCATATACTGTGGACAGCGCCCATTTCCACGCGGTGCTTCCCCGTAAAAATGGCGGCGGGTGTTTTGCCGCTGCCCTGCTCCCATTGCAGGAAGGCATATCGCTTTTGGAGCGTCAGGTTGACATCGTGGCTCTGGAGCGGATTCAGGTGGATGTAAGCATGATTCTGAGCGTCCCAATATTGAAAGCGGCCGATCCAGTCAGCAAGCTGCGCGTTTTCGGCCATCTCGGAAAAGGGCTGCTCCTGATTGTCATACTCCCGGCGTTTCCGGCGCAGCAGCCGCGCATAGCCCGGAAACCGCTCCGGCTTATTGTCCAGCACTGCCTGATAGATCGGTACCGGCGCACGCATATTGTCCGTCAGGAGCTTTGCCATCTTTCGGCTGTATGCCTTGTAGACAAAGCTGTATTTCTGCTTGACCAGACGAATTTCGTCCCGCTCCGGCTTGGCGTTTTGACGGCATAGCGCCTGCTTCAGATACGTCAGCACCTTTGCTTCGGTAAGCTGCACGCGCTGCCACTCCTCATAGGGCATATCCGCCGGCTGCCTCTGGGTATAAAAGCGGTGAACGTAGGCAAAGCAGGCGTCGTATTTTTCCCGCGTGACCGGATGGCTTCGGATCTGATACAGGTACTTCTTCACCTGATAGAGAAAAGTGCTCTTGGTGGTTTTGAGTTGTGCCAGTTCCAGAAAGACTTTGTTCCGATTGCCTGCCAGCTCCGCCTTTGCGACCATGACAAACTTCTCGTAAAGCGCGGTCGCTGCCATGACCGGATGCCCGGAGGGAATATAGATGTCCGCGCAGTCCGTCGAGTACCGTTTGGGTGCCCAGTCCGCCGCGGTGCTTTTCTTCTGCCAGAATTGCAGCTTGGTCGGAAAGCCGTCAACGCCGCTGTCTGAAAAGGCGTGCTCCGGCAGCATCACCTGCCCTAAGAAGCTGAAGCGGCTCTCCATCATGCGGATGGCGCCTTTATCGGAGAAGCTGTCAGCAAGAAAGGACGCCGGCACAATGACTGCCAGAATACCGAGGGGCTTGAGCAGCTTTGCCGCCTTCAGACAGTAATACTGATGGGAAGTCATAACGGTGGCGTCCGGCATGACCCAGCGCAGGTGAAAGGGTGGATTGCCCAGGACAAAGTCAAAATGCGCTTGGGGCTCATAGTCCCGAATGTCACCCTGTACGATGTGTGCCTGCGGGTAGAGCTTTCGGGCAACGGCACAGGCATTGGGATCGACCTCACATCCGTAGGCGTTGCGTTCATTTGGCAGGAAATTGAAGAAATTCCCCATGCCGCAGGTGAGATCTGCTACCAAATCTGTGTCGGAGAGGCGCAGGGCCGAAACGATCATTTCGCAGAGGGGCGGCGGCGTGAAAAACTGGCCGTTTTCCAGCTCCTTTTTCGCCGCGCTGAATGCGTTGTAGCTGTCATAGTCGCTGCGCCGCAGCCCATGCAGACCGCCATCTCCGGTATAGCGATTGAAAATGTCCTCGTCGGTCAAACCGGCCTGCTCGCAGGCTCCGCTTTGCAGCAGCCGGAGGATCTGTTCATTCAGCTCTCTGCGCTCCTGCTCCGCCCGCCTTTTCGGGTAATATTCGTATTTCATGTTCAAAATCACATCCTTTTTGTAAATGGGGGAGGACGCCGAAAAACGGCATCCTCCCCTTGAAATGTATAGAAAGCAGGTCAATACAGCGTATGAAACGCCGCAATGATCCGCAGCCGCACCTCCGGGGTGCGGTCTGCGCTGGTGACATAGCGCCAGCCTTCCTCTGTGATGTAAGCGTCGATCTCCTCGACGCGGCCGCTGTCCAGACGGAGCCGCATGAAAATATGGGGCCCATTCGTCTGTTCAGCCAGTTTGATCGCCATTGCTGAAATGCTCCTCCTCCGTCAGTAGTGTAAGCTGTTCTTCCTTGGGTGGAGCCGGAGAGCGCCGCTTATTCAGCTGCCGCTCCTTTTGCTCCCTGCGCCGCTGCCGGGACTCCCGCTTTTTGGCGGCCTGCTCCTTTTTGAGATCGACCGCATGTACGACCTCCAAGCCGTCCGCCACATCCCGTAGATCCTGCAGAAGATCTCTTTGCTCACTTTTGGCAATGCGGATATTCTCCACATCGTAGTGAAATTCAAAGTAATCATACTCCCCGTACCGGCGGTGCATTTTGCTGAAAAATGTCTGTCGCCGATCCTCTGGTGTCAGGTGCGGGGAGTCGATCACAGAGCTGCTCCAAAGCGGGTTGAAGTGCGCCTTTTTCATTTCCAGCCAAATCTCCGCGTCCGTTCGGGCCACAGGATGGGGAAACACACGCTCGCCCTTTGTCACCTGTACTTTCTTTTCCTCCAGAAAGCCAATGCGGGTGATCCATGTGCGGCGCACATCATAAAAGATATTGGCACGGCTCAGGTCCCGCTCCTGCTTGCGAATGACGCAGACAGGATTCTGGCAGCGGCAGCGAATACACTGCTCCACATCGTATTGGACTTCAACACGGCCGCCATCATAGCCATTGCAGCCAACCACGCAGGCGCAGTAGGCTCCGCCGGTAATCTCCATGTACTGCCGGTGCTGTCTCTCACTTCTCTCCGATTCCACCCTCTCGGCGCTTTGCTCGTAGGAATATCGCTTACCAGTGGTGTGGCAGGGGCAGAGAGGGACAGGAAAGCCGCTGATGCTGTGTGGACAGTCCTTGTGTTCATAGGGGCAGCGCAGCAGTGGGTTGTCATTTTCCGGGCAGTAATCGATGCCTTGGAACGAGGCGTCGCTGCAGGCAAGGCCACGCCCGAGAGAGCTTTCCCCAGCGACCAAAAGGCCGCAAGGTGTTTCCCATACGAACTTTAGCAGCGCCTCAAAGCGGTAGCCGAAATTCTGCCAATCACTCCAGTACACAAAGTCGGGATGATTTTCCCGGGTATAGCCAGCGGCGTAGAGATCCCGGGTCAGTTGATTCTGTTCCATGCTCATATCCCCGGACACGGAACCAGCCCAAAGTGGTTTTCCATCACACAGCGCAGATTTTCCACCGTGATCTGATACTCCTCCGATATACAGCCCTCACATACGATCTGCCGGTAACCCAGCGCACGACTGCATCGTTTATCCCATGAATTGACATCACCGCCGCAGACAGGGCAGGCGAGGTCCGGATACCATACCAGTTTCCGGGCATTTGAATAGGTGGGTTTCATATCATCCTCCTGAAAATAAAAAGGACGCACAGACTTTTTACAAGTCTGTACGTCCTTCGCAATATGCTGCCGTGCGGCAGCGATTCTTTTTTTACGGGTCAGGGGCCCCAAATGTTTGAAAAGAACGGGTTCCTTCCAAACGAAGCTGAGTTCTCAGAGCAAAGAACCCCGTGCTATGGCACGATCCATGTCGGATAGAACCTGCTCTGCCGTCAGATATTGCACACCGTGCTTCCGGTCATTCCGAGCCGCCAGCAATTCGGCGGAAAGGGACTGTTCGGGAGGCAGAGAGCGTAGTTCCCATGCGGGCAGGATCGCATTTTCCTCGTTCATTTCGAAAGATTACCTCCCAAAATGTTTTTCTTCCAAAGGTCACCCAGCGTGTAGTTACCATCCAGCCATAGCTTGAGCCGCTCTGAATCTAACCGACTGAATTCAGAACCAGCATCACTTCGGTCAACAACAATGACATCTTCCACATCGAACTCATTCAACAGTTCTACAGATTGCGTGGAAATAATGATCTGCTTTTCATTGGAGAGCTGACGCACGATCTCAGAGAAAATCGTGATCGCATAGGGGTGCAGACCAAGCTCCGGCTCATCTACGATGATGGTAGCCGGCTGCAGCTCATGGGGCTGTAGCAAAAGCGTTGTCAGGCAAATAAAACGAAGTGTTCCGTCCGAAAGCTGAGAAGCATTGAAGACATCTTCACAGCCAGTCTGACGCCACCGCAGGACGATCTGCTCTTCATTACCCTCCTGGGGTTCCAAAA
>CABSBF010000084.1 GCA_902475855.1 uncultured Eubacteriales bacterium | reverse complement strand
CCCGTGCCGCTTCCGGCAGCTTATGGGCTTCATCTACGATGATGACGCTATGCTCTGGGAAAATGGGACGTTTGCCCTGACTGCGGTGGATGGCGTCCGCCAACAACAGATTGTGGTTACAGATTTGGAACACATATCGATCCGCGTCGCAGCGTTTCAGAAAGCGCTTATACCTGCAATCCTGATGATCACAGTCGCAGAACTGCGGAACGCAGACACGTTCCCGGTCATAACCACTGAGATGGGGGACATTGTCCATGTCCAGCGTTCCCTTCAGTGCGCGAAGGGCGTCAGCGGCTGCCGGATCTTTCTTTTGAAAGTTCACCTGACAAAGCCGCCTTTGCAGGCGTTCGTCGCAAACATAATGACCTTTGCCTTTGCGGATCACAGAGAGCAGCGGACGGTCGATCTGTCCGTCTGCCAGCAGGGTGCAGGACAGCAGCGGAAGGTATTCTGTCTGCACGGCGTTCTGCAGTGCGATGCTGGAAGTGGAGATAATGACAGGCTTGTTCACCGGCCCCGTGTCAGACCGGTTGGCCGCTGCGGCAGCTGCCAGATAAGCGTAGGTCTTGCCGATGCCGGTGCCTGCGTCGCACAGGGCGATGCCGCCGTTCAGCATGGTATCCAGCATCCGGTGGCTGAGCTTGATCTGCTCGGAACGCTCCGCCATGCCCTGGGCAGGCAGCAGGTCTTTGAAAATATGGTCGATCATGGCGTGGGCTTTCTGCCTGTTTGTATCATTTGTATTCATCCGTGGATTTCCCCTATCATGATAAAAAGTATTTTTGTCATTCGTTTCACCGTATTTGCAGCTCGCGCCCCGGTGGATAAAGGGAACAGTACGAACAGAAGGCGGCTACCTTCTCACGGGCGTATTCCTGGGATCTCTACTGCTTTCAACCCCAGGGCAGCCCAGCCTCATCATGCTGGCCAGTGCTTTGTGTCTCATTATCAGCCCGAACAGAGTCAATGCCAGCCGACTTTGCCAAAGTCGGCCCGTCACAGGTTTTATCGCTCGCCGAAGATATCTCCTCCGGGTCATGGCGCACACTGCGCGAACGCTCATCCGTCCGGGCGGTTGCCCGTACTGCTGGTATGCACTTTTCAAGGAACAGTGAGGGATCTCCTTTTGGGTCCCTCACTGTCCTCCCGAAAAAGCCCTCGGGTGAATACCCTTAATTTGAAAAATTATCAAAACATTTCTTCAGATCCCGCAGAATACGGTCCCGGCGTTTGATGACCGCCCTCTGGGTAATTCCGATCCGCGCCGCGTAGTCTCTGGTGGACACGCCATCGAAGAACAGCGCGTTGATCAACTCCCGATCCGCGTCATTCAGAGACAGCATGGCCAACAGCAACATCTCCTTTCGTTCCGCAAGGCTCTGTGCCTGCTCCCGTTCCAGTGCTTCTTCCTCCGCGCTTGGGGCTGTTTCCGCGCCGACATAGTCCGAAAGCAGGTCGTCCTCCGCCATCTGCTCCAACGAGAGGATCTTCCCAGAAAACTGTTCCTCCCGCACATACCGCTCCCGGCGGTCCGCCTGGGAGTAGGCCAGATACACATCCTCCGCCACTTCCACATCCACACCATCCACGGTGATGATATTGGCGATTGCTTCACCAGCTTCGTTATAAATGCGTCTATAATTGCGCTCTTCCTGCCATTTTTTCATTTTTCGTGACTCCAATCTCAGATTTTTTTGAAAGTTCTGAGATCGGGTCACGGGTATTTGGCGACATAGGTCTGCCAACGCTGGAGCATACAAGTCCTTTCCGCCACTCAACAATGCGAAAAGGGCGCAAAAAAAGAGCCTTACGCATAGCTGAAAAGCTACTTGTAAGGCTCCTAACTCAATACTTCCCGCTTACGTCTGATTCGACGCTGGGTGGTTGGTGCGCTTGACGAAGTTATATATTGTTTTGTCTTAATTCAGGCCCATGCCGTATCCCTACAGAGAGTGGGCACGATGATCGGCGGCTCAGTCCTGTGCCGCACGGTGATCCCCACCTGCATACCGCACCTTGGACACTTTGCGATAATATCAGCTGGTTCATTTCCTACCATGGCAAACAGCCGATATTGGGAGAGAGCCGCTCCTGCAGGAGCATCCGCGATCCGTCCCTTCTCGCAGATAGGACAGCGAAGGATCTTGCGTATTTCTTGTTCCATGGCGCCTCGCTTTCTCTGTTCTCTTTTTTGAGAACAGCTTCCTAAAATTTTTTCACAGCAGATGATGATTCTCCAGCCGGATACGCATGGCTTGCTTGGAGACTTGAAAAATGCCGGCCATATCCGCGACTAATTGCTGACGGTCCCTGCCAGACTGAAGCTGGTAAAAGCATCGCTTTACTTGGGGCAGCGGCATCAGGAGGATAGAACCCAGCAGATTCGCCTGCATTTCCAATGCGCTGTTCTGCGTTCTGACGATGTTTGTTTCTGTCATCATGGCTGCACTCTCGCCGGTTCCGCTGTACAGTCTCTTATGCAGCAGCCAGTGTGCCAGCTCATGAGCGCAGGTAAAGCGCAGTCGGCCTGTGGAGGCATCCTCTCTGCAGAGGGAGCTATCGATGAGTATGGTGCCGCTCTTGACCGCAATGACGGTATATCCTGGGATATCGTAATCATAGATAATGGCGCCGCCATCATCAAAAATCGTTTCGCCCAAGACACACCCGGTTTTCCGCAGGCACTGATATTCCAGCGTGATCCCCTGTGCTTCGATGATATCCTCGATAGGGATCATTCTGGGAACGCCATAATAGAGATTCGGATCATAGGCGGTGATGACTTCGCGGGCGATCCCCTCCAGAGCCTGTTCCCTGTAATATGGTGTTCTCATGCCTTGGTATCACTGTCCTCTCCTGATGATCTCATGCGCCGGTTGATTCGGTCGATAAAATCCTGCCACTCCTGGTCGGTGGCGTCTGCCTCCCTGGCTGTGCGCAATGCAGCCCGGACGATCTCTCGATCCATGATGTAGTCCGGAAGGTCTGCGGATACCCGATTTTGCTTGGATTTTGCCGCAAGGTCAAGCATCCATTCCCGTTCTGGCTTGTCCAACTGCAGCAGCAGGGCCATCCGTTCCAGATATTCCTGCGAAGGAGCCGCGCGGCGGTCATTCTCAATGTTGCTCATATAGACCGGCGACAAGTCCAGCTTTGCCGCCATGCCGCGGAGCGTCAGGCCGCGCGCCATACGCTTCTCCCGAAGGAAGCTGCCAAAGGTCTGTTCCACGCATTTCACCTCCTCGTGCGTTCTCTCGATTGGGAACAGTGCCAGTATAGCAAACATCTGTTCGATTAGCAAGATGAGAAAGCAGAGGTGTTCCCCGCAAGGAACACCTCTGCTGGATCATTGCAGCCATGCGGCCATGCCGCGCATTTCGTCCAGCACCTCTGCGGGGCCGAGGATTTGGATCTTGCCGCAGAAGGTGAACACCCATGCAAAAAACGGTGGACTGGGTGCTACCTCCACGATGGCCTTGAAGTGGCCGTCATCTGCTGTCACCGTTGAGACTTCTTCGCCAAAGCGGTCTATTACGCTGCGCATGACCTCGTTCTCGCACAGCAGCTCCACCGTACACAGATCGTCCGGGTACATTCCGAATATTTTCCGCACATACTCAGCCGGGTCGAAGTCCGGCTTACAAACAGCTGCCTGATCGGATGATTCCACAGCCACCATTCGGTCCACCCGGAACTGTGCCAGTTTTCCATGCTTTTCCGACCAGCCCACAGCATAATAGCAATCCCGGCTCCAGATAAGGGCATACGGGCTGAACTGATAGCGGTAACCGTTATGCTTGAGTATCTTTTCTTTCTGCGGGGTGTATTCGTAATACTGAAAGGTGATCTGCCGTTTATCCTGAATGGCGTTATGGATCTCATCCACGCTGTAATAAATACACTCATTCTCCGGTTTGGCGGTACCTTCCATATAGATATGCCGATCCAACTGGCGGGCATGAGATTCACTGGTGAGCTTACCCAGCTTTCCAATAAGCCGCTCGCTCTTTTTGGCCGTAATGAAGCGGGAGGATTCTACCGCGTCCACCAGCAGCTTCAGCTCCGGCAGTTCGAATAGCCTCTCACCCACGAAGTATTGATTCTGGGTGCTTTTGACACAGACGATGTCCATACCGCTACTTTGCAAGACTTCAATAGCGGAATATACGCTCTTGCGCCCTGCCTGAATGCCATGCTCCTGCCAGAAAGCAAGAATATCCGCCACAGAGACCGGATGCCGGTCATCCGTATGCTCATACAGATACTGCTGTAAGAGCAGCAGACCGTATTGGGATTCATTTTTCATACCGATTTCCTTTTCTGTTTCCACATTTTTAGGAACAATTCGTTACAGTACTTCTTTATAGCTATCCCTTTCGGGTGATATACAAGCCCTCGCGGTGATTAAGTCATGACTTTTTTCTGCTCACATTTTCGCGGCAAATCTCCAAGGCTGGGAGCGGCAATCATAATCGTACAACCGGAGCAGCGCCGCGCCGATTTTCTCAAATTATGTGACGCCGTCACAGTAAAACCGCTTGTCACGCGGTATACTATGCATAAAAGCACAGCCGCAGAGTACATCTGTGGCTGTGTTTTGTGTTCAGTTGCTCACTGTTGCGTGGACTGGATATGGAGAGACAACATATCTCCCGATCTTACATGGGTTATCTTATCTACCATCACTCTGGCAGTTTGCCTTACAGATATGTCGGCATCCCCACTGCGGTCGTATCCGGCCTGACCTTAAACATGGCTTTTTCAATCTACCTCCCTTATCGGTTTTCCGCGATATATTCCTCCGCCATGTGGACTGCCACCGCGCCGTCCGCCACAGCGGTGACCACCTGACGGAGAGGCTTTGTCCGCACATCGCCCACGGCGTAAACGCCGGGAACGCTGGTCTCCGTGGTCTCTCCGGCCACGATATAGCCGCCCTTGTCCAGCGATAGCTGACCCGCCGCCAGCGCCGTGGCGGGCTGTCGGCCCACGCTGACAAATACGCCGTCGCAGTCCACCACGCTTTCCTCACCGGTGACGGTGTCCCGCAGGCGGACGCCGGTCAGCCTGTCCCCGGAAAGCAGCGCGGAAACGGTGCTGTTCCAGCGGAATTCCACGTTTTCGGCCTGTGCCAGCGGCTCGTGATAGATCTTGGTGGCCCGCAGGGTGTCTCTGCGGTGGACGAGGATCACTTTTTTCGCCACGCGGCTGAGAAGGAGGGCATCTGCCGCGGCGGAATTGCCGCCGCCCACCACGACCACCGTTTTGCCCTTGTAAAACATCCCGTCGCAGGCGGCGCAGTAGGCCACGCCCCGGCCCAACAGCTCCGTCTCTCCGGCAACGCCCAGCGTTCTGGGGTCTGCGCCGGTGGCCAGCACCACGGTTTTCCCCCGGAAGATCCCCTCGCTGGTCTCCACGAGCTTGGGAACCGCCGTCAGATCCATGCGGAGAACTTCCGCGTATTCGCTGCGTGCCCCAAAACGCTCCGCCTGCTTTTGCATATTCTCCGCCAGAGAGAAGCCGTCGATCCCGTTCTCAAAGCCGGGGTAGTTGTCGATCTGCTCGGTCAGGGCCATCTGCCCACCGGCGGACAGTTTTTCCAGCACGATGGTGTCCAGCCCCGCCCGTGCCGCGTACAGGGCGGCGGTGTAGCCGCCCGGGCCGCCGCCCACCACGAGCATATCATAAACATGATTGTTGTTCATATCTGAACCCTCCGTTATTTCGCCAAGGCTTCCTGAATGAAGCGGTCGATCTCTGCCTTTGAGCCGGGCGCGGTGATGGAATCCACGGCCTTTCCGTTCCGGTACAGCACCAGAGTTGGGATGACCTCGATCCCCTCGGCCCCCGCCAGCCGCGGCTCCTCGTCAATGTTGATCTTACCGACAACGAGGCTGTCCGCGTATTCTTCTCCAATCTTCTCATACGCGGGGCCGATCCTCCGGCAATAGCCGCACCAGGGTGCCCAGAAATCCACCAAAACGGGCTTTTCGCCACGGATCAACTGTTCAAACTGTTCCCGATTCATGTTCATAGCTGCCATATCTGCCAGCTCCTTTCCTTTGTTTGGGTATTCTCAAGACTCCGGTCTCGCCCCACACCACATCGTGACCTCAACCTGAGATGACGGTACTCTGCCCTTGGGACATAAAGCAGATGAGTAAGACCATCATCTGTACGAGAATAGCTGCAATAGCTGCGGTTTGTTGCAGCTTATTCCGCGCAGAGCTCCGCCACCAGAGCGTCCATCTGCGCCTCACTGGTTTGATTCAGTGCGCCGCGCAGCGATACCTCCGTTTCACACAGTCGGAGTTCCTTCATCTTTTCCAACTCGGCGCGCATCAGCCGCGCGGCAGCAGGGGCCCATGAGCCGTTTTCCATGAGGCCGATCCGGCGGTTTCGGAATCCCTTTGTCTGTAAATG
>CABSBF010000083.1 GCA_902475855.1 uncultured Eubacteriales bacterium | reverse complement strand
ATACAGCCGTTTCAAATTCCGAAAGATTTCCGCGGAACCTTTGGCAGATGGCCTTGCTGGCGGTGCTGCCTACCATGGGGATATCCATAGCGGTCAGATACTGCTCAAAGGTGGTAATACGGCTGTGCTGGATGGCATCCCAAAGATTTTGCCAGGATCTCACCCCAAAGCCCTCCATCTGAACGATCTCCGACCTGTGTTTGTCCAAAAAGAAGATGTCCATATAGGAGTGGAGCCAACCTTTTCCAATGAATTTTTCCAGAATTGCTTCAGACAATCCCACGATATTCATCGCCTTCTGGCTTGCAAAGTGGACGAACTTACGCAGCTTCCGCGTTTCGCACTGCTCATTATCGCAGAACAGGGCCGCCGTGACCTTTTCCTCCCCGTTCACAGTGTTTTTGGTCGTATGGATACGGGTAGGCTGTCCGCAGCACGGGCATCTGGCAGGAACGACCTTCTCTCTGGCGTAGCAGTCCCGATCCAGATTTTCCTCCACATGGGGAATGATCTGGTTCCGCTTGCTCACCTTGATACGGCATCCCGGCATCAGTTCCAAATTCTCAATGAAAGAGATGTTGTGGAGGCTCGCTCTGGATACCGCGCAGCCGTCGATCTCCACCGTGTCAAAGACCGCCACCGGCGTGATTTCCCCTGTGCGGCTGGGCGTCCATTCAATCGAACGCAGGACGGTTTCATAGGTGTCGTCCTCAAATTTGAACGCCAATCCGTCCTTATAGTGATGCCCGGTCCGGCCGCAGGATTTTGCGTAGGCGGCATCGTTGTAGGTGACCACGATGCCGTCAATGGGGATGTCGTTTTCCTGCGCGTATTTCCGCAGGTGCCGGATACCGGCGTCCATATCAAACTGTGTCAGCGCCTGCTTGCTCGCTAAGTATTTGCAGACGGGAAAGCCAAGCTGTTCGATAGCCCGAAGGCGCTGCGACTTCCATGGATATTCTTCCGTAAGACCCTCCAGCACGTTGAACGCCATGAAGGTCACGCGGCGGTCCTTACAGGCGCCGCAGTCCAACAGGCGGACGGAGCCGGCAGCCAGATTGCGCCCGTTTTTATAAGGTTCGCCATTCCCGTCCCGCAGCGTGTCCTTTAACGCCTCAAAATCGCTGGGACGGATAAATGCCTCACCGGTAACAACTAATCGGTCCTTATATGAAATCTTGTCCGGGATACCGGAGATCCCCATTACATTGTGGGTAATGTTTTCGCCGGTATCTCCGTCACCACGGGTAGCAGCCTCCATCAGAAGGCCCTTTTCATAGGTCAGCTTCACCGTCAGACCGTCCAGCTTGAGCATCAGCATGACCATCTGTTCTCCCGCAAAACGCAGCAGTTCCGTACTGCTCTTCGTTTTATCCAAGGACAGCAGCGGGATCTTATGCGTCGTTTTCTCCAAGGTGCTGACAGCGGGATAACAGCCAACGGTCTGTGTGGGGGAGTTGGTCAGATTAAATCCCGTTTCCTTTTCCAGCGCGCTCAATTCATCAAAAAGCGCGTCATATTCGGCATCCGTCAGAGACGGCGCGTTGAGATTGTAGTATTCATACCGGCATCGGTTCAGCCGGTCGGTCAATTCCCGTATTCTCTGCTGCTTGCTGTGCTCCATTCCTTACACCAGCCTTTCCTTGGAGAATGCTCCGAAGTTCAGTTCATAGATCATCTTTTCGATCCGTGCGTCATCGTTCCATGCGGCCTCCATCGCCGTACGGTTTTTTGCCTGTACCAAGACCAGACCGCCCCGGAGCTGCATCAGCAGCTCCGGGCGTTGGGCACAAATAACTGCGAGGTTTCCCAACTGTTTCATTTTCACATGACTCCTTTTATACAGCAATATAGGTTTCCCAGTACGATTCCCGCTGCGCCGCAATCGTGAGTGGAACAATGGTGCTGCCAATATTGGCCGGCGCCTGCGTCAATCCATAGACAGCCTGCGTACTCCGGATACGAACCACCTCCCGCTTGAGCTGAGAGAGGATGTACTCCTTCAGATACCCTTTACGGGGATCGTAGCTGTTGACTGCCCGGATCAGGCGTACCGCCAAAGACTGGTACACATCATCGGGGTCTACGGGTTCTGTCTGCATAAACGCGGCGTACTGCGCCATGATCGTGTCAATGCACCAAAGATGCTGTTCCACCACAGCGTTGCGCTGCGTGATCGTAAATCCGTTTTTCATTTTCTGTATAGTTTCCTTTCTTTCGTTCAAATGTGTTGTATTGCGGCTTAGGCTGCGGTTTCCATGAGATCCGACACCAGAACATCCACCAGCCGCTGACCGGCAAGGTCGCCGGTATGGATACGAATGTCATCCTGCCGCAGCTGCTCGAATTCCTGCAGGCGAAGGATCTTGCTCTTTTCCGCTTTTTCCCGGTCGCTCTCTGTCAAGCGCTCGGAGACAACCTTCTGCCATTCCTTCAGGAACTGCTCCGCGTCCTTGAGGTCATCGTTCTGTCGGTCAAAGTAGGTCCGTTTCTGCCGTATCGTGCCGTTTGGCTCCACCTCAAGGGTGTAGTACGGCTTGTCGATCTCTGCGGTCTTGCGCAGGAACAGGATATATGCCTCCTGCTGCTCGATGCGCTCCCAATAGCGGTCTGACTTGCCGACACAGTGGGAAAGCGCATCGCCCTCGCGCATAATATCGCGTACACCTGACGGAACAACGATGGAATACATCTCTCCGGTGTATTCGTATTTCGGTTTGATCAAGCGGCAGATGCCTGCAATTTTCCGATACTTTCTTGCTGTTGCGGCAGCTTCCATTTCCCGTTCTCTTTTCCGCAGCTGCTCCACCAGTTCATCGTGACGCTGGCGCAGCAGCTTGACGCGGTACACGATCTCATCATGGGTGTTGATTCCCAGCTTGTCCGCCATGGAAAGGTAATCCCGCCACGTGGAAATAATCTGCCGCAGGGAATCCCGCGTGCCGCTTTTCTGACGCTGAAGGTAGTTGCAGACCTGCTGCTCCGACATTCGATCCAAAATGAAGTCGATATCGGAAACATGGATCTTCTCCTGCTCCAGCCAGTGCAGCACATGATCCGGGATGATTCTGCCGCTGCATTTCTCCCGCTGCAGCCATTCGAGCATAATGGTGCCGCCGTTGAGTGTCCGGAGCCGCGAAAGCCGGTTCGTATCAAGCGCCAATGCCTTGACAAGACTGGTTTCGGACTCCTGCCGAATACAGCTTTTTACGGCTCCGAAATCTTCCAAGCACTCCGTGGTCAGCCGCGGAAGATTGGCTTTGCAGATCTGCTCAACGCGTGGAAACCACCCCCACGCAAACAGGTACCAGTTGGGGCTTACACAGCCCCGGCAAAGTCTTACATACTCCCTCAATCCGGTTCTTGCAAGAAGTGGGGCAATGCTGGAAAGCGTTTTTCCATAGATGCTCCCCGGCTGATAACAATACTCGTTATAGGAATAGCCCATACCCGTGTAGACGTACTCATCGATGCCCTCCACCCATCGGGTGCGGCGCTGTTTGTACCAGCCCCAGTAATACGAATGTGAAGACAGATCCGCACGGTAGAAAATACGCTGCTTCTCAAAGCTGGAGGTTTTCGATGTGATGGTGTTCTCTTCTTTCCGGTACTGCCTGCTCACCTGAAATTGGCGAACCACAAACCCGTCTCCGCACTTCTGCGCCAGATATGCGCATTCTGTTGGGGAGTGCAGATAGTCCGTTATTTTCCCTTTCGCCTTGAACGTGATCTTATGACGGCATCTCGGGCACTTTCCCACCGCGTTATGATAGGGCCGCTGTTTCAGTGCGACTTCCTTTTCACAATAGGTGCAGTAGCCGTACCTTGCCCCGCCCTTGCGGTAATCATAGAAGATGTAGTTTTCCTGAATACCCACCTTATTGACCCACCGTTCCCAGTCTTTCGGCAGCGGCGGTGTCTGTGCCAGTTCTGCATCCCACGGATCGGTTTCCTTTCTATGCCGACGTTCCAGTTCAGCATCACGAACGGCGCGCTGAAATTTCAGAATAGCCCGATATACGTTTTTTTCATCCGACACCAGATATTGCCGGATCTGTGCATCATCCACGGCGCTGATCCACACGTTATTGGATCCCTTCGCCTGCCATTCCAAGTAGTCGATCTTTGCCGTCCTCCATTTGTCATGGGCACGGTCATAGGTGAGAAACTGCTGCTTTTCTTTCTCCATGAAAATCTCATAGACCGGCAGCGTCCCACCAAGGCGCATTGCATCCGGGTCATACAGGGTGACCTTCAAAATGCCGCCTTCCACCGAGCTTCGTGCAAAACCGCTGTATCGGCATCGATAGGAAGTGTTCCAGCCCGAACCGACCTTGACCGGGACATCCTCGCGGGCCACCGCAAGCATTTCTTCAGTCGCAGGCAGATCCTTCATTTTCAACACGCTGTCCTTTTTCATTTCTGCACCGCCTCTCTTTTCACAAAATCAATGTCATACCATACTCCGGGCTGGATTTTTTCTCCATCTACTTCGGCAACAGCAATCTGACAGATTACTTCGGTTTCATGCCGCTCTCTGGCAAATGCGAGGATATCGCCCAGTTTTCCACACGCAGCGGGTTCCTTGCCTCGAACGATGGCATAGCCGTTGCGGCTAACGCTGTGCTCACGCTGTACCTTGCCGCTTACCTTGCGGCATGGGTGATCCACCATGTAGGCAAGTGCATGAAGAAAGAATTCTTTCCTCGTCAGCTGCCGCAGGATCGTCAGCTCTGTGCAGGCAATTTTGGAGTCACGATCGTCCTCGTCAATATCCCCGCCGGGCTGCACCAAGCAGTAAATGGAGCGATCCATATCGCTGTAATAGGTGAGACAATCCAGCGGATTCTCCGCACAGTGAAAGCCGTTGCTGGCGCAGTTTGCCTCCGGGGTGACATTCTTTCCCATGACGAACCGATAGCCACGGCAGGAGAGATCCGGCTCAAAGCCTTTATAAGCGTACATCAGGCTGCCTCCCCAAAAGAGGAGAGGTCTCCCAGCGAGATCTGCCCATCGTCGGCTTCCGCTTTTTTCGGCGGTTCCTTCTTCTCCGGCTTGTTCTTCTTTTCTTCCTTTTTCTTCTTGGAAACGGACTTGGAAGATGTTTTCCCACGATAGGGCTGCGGGACAAACTTCTCTTCATCCCCCTGATCCTCCTTGGCATCGGGGTCATGGAAATAGTCCTCCGCCCACTGGTAGCAGAGATCGTCGGGAATATCGCAGCCGTATGCCTGCTGACCGGGGCCCGGCTGAACGCCGTTTGCCTTCAGCTCGTCCTGCACATAATCCCATGCCTTCCGGCTGATGTACTGGAAACAGTGGATCATGCTTTTGCGCGGGTGCATGGTGAGCCGGGCAAAGCCGAGGTCATCAATACACTTGGTCTGGATAAACTCGGCAACGCTTTCTTTCATGTTGCGCCGCGTCAGCTTCTCCGTATCTGCGGACACACGCTTTGCGGCAGCCTTGAGCAGCTCTGCTGGGCCCATGGCATCCAACCTTTCCAGCGCGGCCTGTTCCGCCTGCCGCTTTTCCGCCTGCCTGGCGTCCCATTCTGCCTTGCGCTTGGCTTCAGCCGCTTCGTGCGCACGGCGGGCCTCGTCCTCACTTTGGGTGTCGGAGACGGCCGACGGTTCGCTGACCGCTGTGGCCGGAGCCAGTTCTGTGTCCGGCGGGAAACTGCCTGTTGCCGGCTCCGCGGGGACCGTCTGCGGCATATCCATATCATCATCTTCCATAAAGGCGTTGGAAACGGCAGCCTCATTATTTTGAAGCTCGTAATCCACATTTGAAAAAGCGCCCATTCGTACATTCCTCCTAAATAAAATTTTGAAAAGGACGCTCCTGTGCCAATGGCACAAGGCGTCCTTTTTTACATACTTGGCTCAGACCGTGTAGACCAGTGTGCTGAATGGGTCGAAGCAGTAGCACACAACAGTCGGATACTGAGCAGCCGTTCTTTGAATTTCCTGTTGGATGGCAAGGGCCTCACCCATTCCGCAGGGCGTATCCCAGCCAGTCCAGACCATAGCTGTGAAATAACGGTGTTCCGGATGATACCGTATCTCTGCGCCTAAATTCCCGCAAAGCTGTAATACCGCTTCAAGAGATTCCTTTCTTTGTTTCTCCATCGCAGCATACTCATGCCTTCTTTGCCAGCGCGGGTGAAAATTTCACCTGCACAAATCCGGCCATATCACAGTAAAAATATCTGCGCTCGCTTTCATCATACAATTCCAGCACATCAGAGGGCGCGATGCTGCGGCCGTGATAGTCCGGGGGAAGCGCCTGATTATAGCGTGCAAAAATGCGCTCCAGAATATCACGTTCATCTTGCCCGACGGGGCAGATCAGTTCACCGTCATAAACGAGTGTGTATTCCGCCGCCGGCGGCTGCTGAAAGCCGGCCTTGTGCAGCGCGTCAATGCCGCCAAAGGCGAATGCGCGCGTCTCGCCATGCT
>CABSBF010000082.1 GCA_902475855.1 uncultured Eubacteriales bacterium | reverse complement strand
GCAGGCACTGTTCGCCTGTTTTCGCGAAAAGGCCTGACCCGAAAATCGGAGGAAAGAACTTTGGCAGCAGCAATCGAGGTAAGAAACCTCACACATGTATACAGCGCGGGGACTCCATTTGAGCATACGGCGGTGCAGGATATCAGCTTTTCTGTGGAAAAGGGAGAGCTGTTGGGCATCATCGGCCATACCGGTTCCGGCAAATCCACACTGATTCAGCATCTCAACGGACTTCTGAAGCCTACGTCCGGAGACGTGCTGCTGGATGGCAAGAGCATCTGGACGGATAAAAAAACCACCCGTGAGGCGCGTTTTCGTGTCGGGCTGGTCTTTCAGTACCCGGAGTATCAGCTCTTTGAAGAAACGGTTTACCGCGACATCTCCTTCGGACCGAAGAATATGGGACTGCCGGAGGATGAAATCCGCCGGCGTGTTCTGCGTGCGGCGCAGTTTGCCGGAGTACCGGAGGCGGTGCTGGAAAAATCTCCCTTCGACCTCTCCGGCGGGCAGAAGCGCCGTGTTGCCATTGCGGGGGTGATCGCGATGGAGCCGGAGATTGTCGTCTTTGACGAGCCGACTGCGGGACTGGACCCTGCGGGCTGTGCCGGAATTTTGGAGAACATCGAAACTTACCGCAAAACCACCGGCGCGACCATCCTGATGGTGAGCCACAGCATGGACGATGTGGCGAAAATGGCCGACCGCCTGCTGGTGCTCAACGGCAGCAGAGCGGAAATGTGCGCACCGCCGCAGGAGGTCTTTGCCAATGCACAGCGCCTTCGCAGCATCGGCCTTTCCGTGCCGCAGGTGACAGAGCTGTTTCTACGCCTGCGAGAATTGGGCTTACCGGTTGATGCCTCGGTCTACACCGTGCCGCAGGCGCTGGCGCAGCTCCTTTCTTTGAAGGGAGGGCGCACGAATGCTTAAAGATATTACGCTGGGGCAGTATTTCCCCGGCAATACCGTTGTTCACCGGCTTGACCCGCGCACGAAGCTGATGATGGTAGTTGTTTACATTGTTGCGCTGTTTCTTGCCAAATGGTGGGTGTCCTACGGCGTGATGCTGGCCTTTCTTGTGACTGCCGTCGTCCTTTCCCGCATCAAGCCAAAGGCGCTTCTTCGAGGACTGAAGCCGCTGATTGTCATCATGATCTTTACTGCGCTGATCAACCTCTTTTATTCGGAGGGTGAGGTGCTGGTAAAGATCTGGATTTTCCGCATTACGCGCGAAGGCATCATGCAGGCGATTTTTCTGGTGCTGCGCATCATGATGCTGGTTACGGGAACCTTTATGCTGACCTATACGACCTCGCCGATCGCGCTTACAGACGGCATGGAGTCCCTGCTCAGCCCACTGAAAAAGCTGCGCTTTCCGGTGCATGAGCTGTCGATGATGATGTCCATTGCGCTTCGCTTCATCCCAACGCTGATCGAGGAGACGGACAAGATCATCTCTGCGCAGAAGGCGCGCGGCGCGGATTTTGAAACAGGGAATGTGTTCCGCCGCGCCAAGGCTCTGATACCGATTCTCGTGCCGCTGTTCGTCAGCGCCTTCCGCCGCGCGGATGAGCTGGCGACGGCGATGGAGTGCCGCTGCTATCACGGCGGCGAGGGACGTACCAAACTCAAACAACTGCACTACCGTACGCGCGACGTGCTTACGCTGCTGTTGGGTGCGGCGCTGCTCGGCGGCATCATCACACTGCGCTGCTTCGGACTGTAACACAACAAAGGAGGGACTGCCTGTGCGGAATATTGCGCTGACCTTGAGCTATGACGGCTCTGCTTATCACGGCTGGCAGGTGCAGAAAACCGAGCGCACCGTCGGGCAGACCATGGAGGAGGCCGCGGCGCGCGTTGTCGGGCACCCGGTGCATATGACCGGCTGCGGCCGGACG
Source organism: uncultured Eubacteriales bacterium (assembly GCA_902475855.1). Classification (GTDB taxonomy): domain Bacteria; phylum Bacillota; class Clostridia; order Oscillospirales; family Oscillospiraceae; genus JAZOXB01. The sequence continues at coordinate 5,006 of CABSBF010000082.1, read as the reverse complement.
GATGCAGGCGTCCACGCGCGCATCTATGTTGCGAACTTCCGGACGGATGCCCGAATTCCTGTCGACCGCATCCCCTATGCGATCAACAGCCAGCTTCCGCCGGACATCGCCGTGACGGAGGCGCGGGAAATGCCGGACTATTTCAACGCCATCGGATCCTGTGCCCGAAAGGAATATACCTATCAGATCTATAATTCCCATCTGCGCGATCCGTTTTATGTAAACCGTGCGTGGTTTTATCCGCGCCATCTGGATGAGACGGTCATGCAGAGCGCGGCGTCGCAGTTTGTGGGAACGCACGATTTTGCGGCGGTTCGTTCGGTCGGAACAGATGTGAAGTCCACTGTTCGAACGGTCTGTTATTTTGATGTGGAGCGGCGCGGGAAGCTCATCCTGCTGCGTGTCTGTGCCAACGGATTCTTGTATAATATGGCGCGTGCCATGGTTGGTACAGTCGTTTACGCTGCGGAGGGGAAGCTGCACCCGGATGAGATCGGGGCAATCCTGCGTGCAGGAGACCGCACCGCGGCCGGACCGACGGTGCCGCCCGGAGGACTGTATATGACACAGCTCTGGTATGATGACAGGGAGGTACAATTTCATGCGGGAGTTCGACTCTGAGTTCATCCGGCCAGTACCGGACGAACCGGAACAGCCGAAAAAGCGGAAATATCACTGGCTGATTTTTCTCGGCGCTTTTTTGGCGGTGCTGGCAGGACTGTTTTGGTACCTTACTTCGCAGACAACGGTTCTCGACGGACTGGTGCGTTCCCTGCGTTACCTTGGTATCGATGGCTCCGAACGGATCTCCTTTGAATCCTACGGCGTCACTGGCCTTGCATTGGTTGATAATGATCTTGCGGTTGCGTCTCGGAGCGGTGTAACACTTTTCTCTGGCAACGGTGAAACAATTGGGCAGCAGCAGGCAGAGCTGACCTCTCCGGCGCTGATCGGCGGTGAGAATGCCGTCCTCATCTATGATGTCGGCGGAAGATTCTACGGGGTAATGGACGCCGGTGGGAAGCTGCGCTTCAAAGGAGCGTCTTCCGGATATATTTACGACGCCGATCTGACGGAAGCTGGCGGCGCGGCGGTGCTCTCCTCTGCAAGCGATGCCCGCGCAGTAGTGGAGGTCTTTGACAAAGCGGGAACGCTTCTCTACCGGCGTACCAGCAAAACAAATTATCTCAACGCCTGCGCGATTTCACCGGACGGAAGCTGGCTCGCCGTTGCAACGATGGGGCAGGAGGACATATCCTTCGCCTCCGGCGCAAAGCTCTACCGGACGGATGCCGAGGAGGAAATGGCCAGCCTTTCCTTCGGCGGACAGACCATCTATGATCTGAAATTTCTGGGGAACAGCACGGTTTGCGCGATAGGCAGCCGCAGCGTTTCGTTTTTTAATACGGCAGGCAGCCTTTTGGGAGAGTATTCTCTGGAAAATGGCGACCTGCTGGGCTATGCCTTTGGCGACGGCTTTGTTGCGCTGACGGTTGACCGCCACGAGGCGGGCAGCCGCTATCAGCTTCTGACGCTCTCGGCCGACGGCAGCGTCCGTGCCTCTGACATTTTGCAGGATGCACCCGTGCATCTGAGTGCGGCGGGCGATTATATTTCCGTTCTGACGGCGCAGGAACTGCACATCTTTAACGACGCGCTTGCGTCCATGAGCAGCCGGGACGGAAACTGGACGAAGGCATTCGTCCGCCGGGATGGAACGGCAATTCTGATCGCTTCTGATGAGGCGGAGATTTATATCCCATAACAATAACTGTTTTGCGATAGGTTTTTTGCCGCAAGTGTGCTACGCTTGCGGCGGGAAGGAGTGAAGCCATGAAACCGACACTGTGCAGCAGATGCAAAAAGAACCTTGCTGTGATTTTTATAACGAAGGTGGAAAACGGGCAGACCACCAATGAGGGCCTCTGCCTGAAATGCGCCAAGGAGATGGGCATCAAGCAGGTCGATGAGATCGTCGAGCGCATGGGCATTACGGATGAGGATCTTGAAACACTCAACGGAGAGATGATGTCCCTGATGCAGCCGGAGGAATCCGAGGATGAGGACGACATCGGCAGCCGCACGGCAACGTTCCCGCATATGAACCGCCTGTTTGGCAGCCAGAATGAGGTCGCACCCAAGGAGGAGCCAAAGGAAAAACAGACCAAGGGCGAAAAACCGCAGGCGAAAAAGCACAAATTCCTCGACACCTACTGCCAGAACCTCACGGCAAAGGCGAGAAATCACGAGCTGGATAAGGTCATCGGCCGCGAGGTCGAAACCGAGCGCGTGGTGCAGATTCTCAACCGCCGCCAGAAAAACAATCCCTGTCTGATCGGCGAGCCCGGCGTCGGCAAGACGGCGATCGCCGAGGGGCTTGCCCAGCGCATCGCCGCAGGCGATGTTCCCTTCAAACTGCGCAATAAGCAGGTGTACCTGCTCGACCTGACCTCTCTGGTTGCCGGAACGCAGTTCCGCGGGCAGTTTGAGGGTCGCATGAAGAGCCTGATTGCAGAGGTCAAGGCCTGTGGAAACATCATCCTTGTCATTGACGAGGTGCATAACCTTGTGGGCGCGGGAGATGCGGAAGGCTCAATGAGCGCAGCGAACATCCTGAAGCCAGCGCTTTCTCGCGGAGAAATTCAGGTCATCGGCGCGACGACCTTTGCCGAGTACCGCAAATATATCGAAAAAGATGCCGCGCTGGAGCGCCGCTTCCAGCCTGTCACTGTGGCTGAGCCGAGCATTGAGGAGGCCGTTGCCATTTTGCGGGGCGTTTCGCATTACTATGAGCTGTTCCACGGCGTTCAGATTCCGGCGGAGATCGCGCGGCAGGCGGTCATCCTCTCCGAACGCTATATCACCGACCGTTATTTGCCTGACAAGGCAATCGATCTTCTGGACGAGGCCTGCTCCGATCTGAATCTGCACAGCAGTCAGATTTCCGACCTTGCCGAAAAGCGCAAGGAGCGCGACGACTACCAGTTGGAGATCAAGATGCTCACGGAGGACACGCAGGAGGAGAATTTCGAACGCCTTGCAACGCTGCGCAGCCAGGTGTGCCGTCTGGACTCGGAGATCGCGGAGCTGGAGGCCAAGCCTGCGCCCGTGCTCACTATGGAGAACCTTGCCCGCATCATCGAACTGTGGACGAAAATCCCGGCCAGCAAGATCCGCGCGCAGGAATATGAGCAGCTCCGTTCGCTGGAGCAGCGGCTGAAGGAACATATCGTCGGGCAGGACGAGGCAGTCGCCGCGGTTGCTTCCGCCATTTGCCGCAACCGCGTCGGTATTTCCGTCAAGAAGCATCCGGTTTCCTTCATTTTTGTCGGCTCCACCGGCGTGGGTAAAACGGAACTGGTCAAGTGCCTTGCAGACGAGCTCTTTGATTCCGTGGATTCCCTTGTTCGGTTGGATATGTCGGAATACATGGAGCGCCACTCCGTTTCCAAGCTGATCGGCTCGCCCCCCGGCTATGTCGGCTATGACGAGGCAGGACAGCTTACCGAGAAGATCCGCCGCAAACCCTATTCCGTTATTTTGTTTGACGAGCTGGAAAAAGCGCATCCGGATGTGCTGAATGTCCTTCTGCAAATTCTGGATGATGGCCGCATCCCGGATGCGCAGGGGCGTGTGGTCAATTTTGAAAACACCGTGATCGTTATGACCTCCAATGCGGGGTCTGACCGCCGTGACGGTTCCGTCGGCTTTGGTCGCACAGTTTCGGAGCAGACAAAGGAGAAGGCAATGAAGGCACTGTCCGAATTCCTTCGTCCGGAGTTTATCAACCGTGTGGATGAAATTGTCTGCTTTAACCGCCTCACGGAGGAGAATTTCCGCGGCATAGCAGCCATCATGCTGGACGAGCTGAAGGACTCCCTGCTGGAGCATGGTGTTACCCTGACATGGGACGACGGCGTGATCGACGCACTGGTGAAGAAATCCTACTCCGTCACCTATGGCGCACGCAACCTGCGCCGCACCATCCAGCGCGAGATCGAAGACGGCGTAGCTGAGCGCATCATTGACAGCTATGAACATCCCATCTCTCAGGTCAAGCTGACCGGTGCGGACGGAAATATTGAAATTCTGGCTTTGTAAGGAGCACTCATGATCAGAGCGGTTTTTTTCGACATTGACGGTACGTTGGTGCCGTTTTCGACCGGCAGATGCTGCCTGTCTACCGTTCGGGCGCTGCAGGCGCTGCACGACAGGCACATTCTGACCTTTGTGGCGACCGGCCGGTCAAAGTTCGAGATCCGCAGCGAACACCTGCTCGACGGGCTGAAATTTGACGGCTACCTGACCAACAACGGACAAGACGCCTATGACGCGCAATGGAAGCAGATCTACGGGAAACCGCTCGATCCGAACGATGTCGAGGCGCTTCTTGACTGGTCTGACCGCAGAAATTCAACCTGTTGGCTGGCCAATGCCGAGAAGACCTGCATCAACCGGGATTCCGAGGAATACCGCACCGCTATGGGTGCGATTCATACGAATCTGCTGCCCCTGGACGACCTGCATGAGATGAACAAGGGCCCGGTTTATAAGCTGGTGCTCTTTGCTCGCCCGGAGGAAATGGAAGAGCCCTGCCGCCTGGCGCCGCACAGCAGAACGACGCAATGGTTCAGTCTCGGTCACGACTTTGTCACGCTGGACGGTGGGAAGGATAGCGCTGTGCGCGCGCTTCTTGAGCGCTATGGTATTGCGCCGGAGGAGGCAATGGCCTTCGGTGATTCGGAAAACGATGTCAGTATGCTGCGCGCGGTGGGACTTGGCGTTGCTATGGGCAATGCAACGCCCGAGGCGCGGGCAGCGGCTGACTATGTGACAGACAATGCGGAGCAGGATGGAATCTATAATGCCCTGCGGCATTTTGATATCATTTGAAAGGAGAGCACCATGGAGAATTTCAAGTCTTTTATGCAACTGTGACGGGGATGTCCGTTTTGGGGTCGTTTCTGTAAGCCCCGTACCCGCCGAAAGCCGCTTGAAATCAGGCT
>CABSBF010000081.1 GCA_902475855.1 uncultured Eubacteriales bacterium | reverse complement strand
CACGACGCGTGCAAAGCTGATGTCCTATTTTTCCGCCGAGGCGCAGCGCCGGGGCGGCTATGAATTCGACATCCCGTTCTCAAGGCAGCAGCTTGCGGATTACCTCGGCGTGGAGCGCAGCGGACTGTCACTGGAGCTTGGAAAAATGCGGGATGAGGGCCTGCTTGATTTTCACAAGAGCCACTTTCTTCTCAAAACGCCGGAGGCGGACAGTCTTTCTCCTTCTGCGCATTAAGGCTCTTCCCTCAAAGTTCCCTTCGGGCGCATAATAAATATTTTTATTACCGGTGAGTTATCAGAGTAACAAACAGCAAAATCGCCGCGATTACACCGAGAATGGAGAGAGCTCCCTTCTTCGGTATTTTTGCCACATAGAGCATGAAAACTGTCCCCGTAAAGAGCGCCACGATCATTGGCATAAACGGGAAGGTGACCGGCCTCATCTGCACAACACCGCTAATCACAAACGCCACCACAGCATAGATGAGCGAAAAGATGCCCACTGATATAAAGTCCCTTGTTTCCAGCTTCTTCGAATCTGTTTTACGCATAATAAAAGGCCTCCAATTTTATATTGTTCAGTTAGAGTACGCTAACTCACGTGTAAAAAATTAAAGTGCTTGTGTGATTGTGCATTATTCCAGCCGGAGCAAGCCTTTCCAGCCAGAGTTGAAAAACCTTGCAAGCTCCTCAACATACTGCATAGCTTCTTCTTTGGGCATATCATGGGCAATCGTCTCACATACCGCCGTAAAATAGGCGCTGGTAATCATGTGGTGAAGCTGCTTTGTCATTTTCCCGGAGAGCTTTCCTCCTTTGCGGAGAAGTGCATAGTATTCCTCTGAGCACTTTACCTCCAGTTCCACAAGCTCCTCCAAAAAATTTGCATAGCGCGTACCTTCCGCCCGGCAGAGGATCAGCTTGAAGGCATCAAAATGGGTGTACATATATTCCACAAAGACGCGCAAATACTCAGTGGACAGCTTCAGGCTGTCCTTCGTCTTTTCCTCGGAGACAAGATCAAAATGGGCGGACTGTGCGGCTTTGAACTGCTCCAGCAGTCCCTTTGCTGCCTCGCCCACAAGATCTTCAAAAAGCGCGGCCTTATCCGGGTAATAGCCGTAGAAGGCGCCTTTCGTGAAGCCCGCCTCTGCGACGATTTTATTCAGAGATGCGTCCTTAAATCCTTTTTCCAGGAATTCTTTTTTCCCAACTTCGAGGATCTTCATTTGAGTCTCTGTACGTTCCATTGATGCCTCCCGATATACTGGTAGTATATACTGCTGGTATATTACAACCGAGCAGATTGAGTTTGTCAATGAGGTTTGTGATTTTTCTGTTTGCCCAGTTCAATGCAGAGACTTTCTGTTCACCTGTCTTGGATGCTTGCGCATATTCTTTTCAATACTCCAAGCATCGCTATACAGCGCAAGGCAGGAACACCGCAAGAGGTGTCCCTGCCTTTTCGGATAGGCTGTTTGGCAAATGCAACCCGCGCAATCTGCCGCTAAAGTTACCGTCAATGGCAGGCATCATTTTTCATTCCACCAACGCCTTACCCAAGGCGCGGCAGGCTTCAAGCGCCGCATCGTCGGGCGCGTCGCAGCAGGTGACGCTCTCGCACACAAGGTTCAGCCCCGCGTCGCCGCAGTCCTTCTCCCAGCTGCGCATCCACTCGCCGTCGCCCCAGCCGTAGGAGCCGAACAGCGCCGCGCGCTTGCCGCCGAGGCTGTGCTTGCAGGCATCGAACATCGGCTGGAACTCCATTTCCTCCAGCACCTCGCTGCCCATGGCGGGGCAGCCGAAGGCGATGGCACCGTAGGCGTTCAGATCGCCGGGTGCGACCTCGGCGGGCGTGAGCAGCACAGCCTCTGCGCCCGCGGCGGTCATGCCCTCGGCAACGGCACGCGCCATTGCCTCCGTATTGCCCGTACCGCTCCAGTAAACAACAGCAGTTTTCATGTTTGTAAGTTCCTTTCTTTTAATGATTTTATATGATCAAACTGCAACGGCAAGCTGCTCCAGCTTCGAGCCGCTTTGCCAGAGTGCGCAGTAGATCTCCGTACATTTTTTGTATTTTGCGAACAGTGAGCGCGCCTTTTCCTCGTCGCCGTAGACCTTCCAAAGCCCCGCGCACTTGAAATCGTTCGCGCGGTGGTCGATGAAGCCCTTCACATCCTCCGGCGGGTAGCTGAGAAACAGCCCCACCTCGTGCGGAAACTCTCCGCTCTCGCGGAAGCGGCAGGCGAGCCGCGCCACGCAGCGCGCGCAGCTCTCATCGCCATACCGCCGTCCGGTTTGCTGCGTCAAATACCAGCACGCTGCCGGGGAAGGCGTCTGCCATGGCCTGCACCAGCGTCTTGACCTGCTCGGTCAGGAAGTAATAGAACACGCCGGAGGCAAAGAACACCGCGTCGCCGGATGTATCAACCTCGCTGAACCATGCAGTATCGCTCAGATCGCAGGGGATGTTTTGTTCTCGATCTCCGGCGGGTAAAAGCTCGTTGCGCACGGCGAAGACATCGGGAAAGTCCAGATTATATATCTTGCAGCTGCCGTTGTCGCAGGCCTTGCCGGTGCTGTCCAGCCCGCAGCCCAGATTGACCACCGCCGCGTTGGGGTGAGCCTTCAAATAGTCGCGCACCTCCCATGCCAGATCGTTCTGCCGCATGGCAACCTCCAGAGAGCCGAAACGCTGCATCAGGCTGCGAGACTTTTTCTCCGCCGCTGAAAAGTCGTAGTCGATCTGGCCGATCAGGCGCACCGCCGTCTCGTCCCGATAGAGATTTGGATACAGCTCCGAACACAGCTTCCGGGAATACAGCGGGAGGATCAGCGTCTCCTGTACCGTGTTTTTCTCGATTTTATGTTTCATAAGCACCTCCGCGCCTATCCCAGCGCCACATCCAGCGTCATCATGACGCTAAAGCCAGCGGCAAAGAAAATCGTGCCGATGTTGGAGTGCTTTCCCTGTGACATTTCGGGAATCAGCTCCTCCACCACCACATAGAGCATGGCGCCCGCCGCAAAGCTCAGAAAATACGGCAGCGCCGGGATCACCAGCTGCGCCGCAAGAAGCGTCAGCACCGCGCCGATGGGCTCCACCACGCCGGAGAGCACGCCGCCGAAAAACGCCCTGCCCTTGCCCTCGCCCTCCGCCCGCAGGGGCATGGAGATGATCGCACCCTCGGGGAAGTTCTGAATGGCGATGCCAAGCGACAGGACAAGCGCGCTTGCCGCCGTGATCTGTGTATTCCCCGCAAGGAAGCCCGCGTACATCACGCCCACCGCCATTCCCTCCGGGATGTTATGCAGGGTCACCGCCAACACCATCATGGTGGTGCGGCTCAGCCTGCTTTTCGGTCCCTCTGCCTGATTGCTGCCCACGTGAAGGTGGGGAATCACATGGTCAAGCAAAAGCAAAAACAGCACGCCGACCCAGAAGCCGATAAAGGCAGGGAGGAAGGACAGCTTGCCCATGCCCTCCGACTGCTCAATGGCGGGGATCAGCAGGCTCCAGATGGACGCCGCCACCATCACCCCGGCGGCAAAGCCCGCAAGGGCGCGCTGCACCAGATCGCCAAGGGATTTTTTCATAAAGAACACGCAGGCCGCGCCCAGTGTTGTTCCCAAGAAAGGGATCAGTATTCCGAGAAAGGTTTCCATTTGTCTCACCGCCTTTGTATTGCAGTATTATTTATTTCTTCGATAGCCCGCCTCGTCTCTGTATTCGGGATGCTCTTTCAGATACGGGTCTTTATCGCCGCAGATGGTATAGTCGCACCGGCAGCCGTTCACGCAGGTGTTCGTCCGCACCAGCTTGGCATGGAGCAGCTCCATGGATGCATAGTCCACATTGCACAGGGCGGGCATAATATCCGTAAGGCCGTGCTGGATAGCAAACTCCGCTGCCGGGCACGCCGTAAATTCATAATAAATAGGCTTGTCGGTTTCATAAGGCGCAACCGACATCTCGTAATCGTGCCATTTGTCGCAGCCGCTTTTCGCCCGTACAAACGCCCTGTACATCAGCTTCCTCCAGAACGGCTTGTTGCAGTTCACGAACCGCAGCCTGCGGAAGATCGGCAGGATCAGGTTTTCCTCCATCTCCTCGATCTCGCGGAAGGATGTGACGGCTTTGCAGACTGTGTAGTAGCTCATGATGGCGATGCAGTCGTAGGTGCCGCCTACGCCGTTGTGGAAGTTCCGTTTGCCGCCCAAATCGGTACGCCAGTCGGAGAGGAAGTCCGCATACTGCCGCTGTACCCGTTCCCAAACCGCCTCCCGCTCTGCTTCTGAGTAGTGCAAGGCGATTTTTGCCCGTATTTCTTTCTTGCAGGGCTTGGAATACAGCACATGGCATTTGCGGTCGAATAGGAGCTTCTTGTCTTTCACCTGTCTGCTTCTCCCTCATTTCCGCGCCGTAATGCAGAGCCAACTTTTCTTTTTGCGTATCTGCACATCGTGAAAGCCCGCCTGTTCCAAATACACCTTTAGCTCGGCGTCCTTGTAGATGGTCATGCCGCCGATGATTTCCGTCCACTTCCTGTCCTTGTCCGTATCGCCGTTGCTTTCGTTGCAGATGAGTAATGTCCCGCCGGGCTTCAGCACCCGATAGACCTCCCGGAAGCACCGAGGCAGATCAGGCCAGAAATAGACGGTTTCAAAGGCTGTAATGGTGTCAAACCAGTCGTCCGCAAACATCATATCCGCCACGCTGCCTTGCAGAACGGCGCAGCGTCCCTCCGCTATGGCGGCCTCGTTGACCTTTTTGGATTTCTCCACACTGACGGGCGAATAGTCGATGCCCTTGACAATACCCTCCGGGCATTTTTTCAGAAGTCTCTTGATGTTCGCCCCTCCGCCGCAGCCGCAGTCCAGCACCCTGGCGTCCGGCGCGACATTCAGAAACCGAAGCCCCCACCGTGCCACGGGACTGTGACCCAGATTCATCATGGCGACCATGATTTTCCCGCCAAGCCCCACAGGCTTTCTGGTATTCTCAAAAAATGACATCTTATCACACCTCCGATTTCACACATTCTGCATAGGCCAGCGGGAAGGACGCCTTTAGAACAGCGCTTTTCCGCACCGTCCAGCCGTTCTGCTGCAGGAAGCACAGATATTCCTCGCTCGTCCACCTGCTGTGGAGGGGGAATCCCGCCAGCTTCATGAAAAATGCCTTGACCTTGCCGGAAAACGAGTTTCCCGCATGGGTAAAGGTGGGCGCGATGAGCACGCCGTCGTCCTTCAGCATCCGGCGGATCTCTGCAAGGGCCCTCTCCGGCTGCGGCACGATGTGCAGTGCGTTGGATACGATCACCACATCGAAGGACTTGTCCGCATAGGGCAGGCGGAACATATCCTGCACGGAAAAATGCAGCTTCGCCGATCGGTTGTTCCGTTTTGCCTCGGCAATCATCTCCGGGGAGGCGTCCGTCGCCTCGATGTGTGCCGCCGCGTTTACGATGTGTTTTGCGATCAATCCCGTGCCGGTCGCCAGCTCCAGCACCGTCTTGGCTTTCACGACCGGTCGGATCAGCGTATACATCTCCTCATACGCCGCCCGATCCTTTCGCATAAAGCGGTCGTAACGACCGGCATTTTTGTCCCAGAAGGTCTTTCGTTCTTTCATAGCCGTTGCCCTTATCTCTTCTTTATTTTTTGCCGCATTGTGCCTCTCGGAAAGGATTCAAAGTGCCGCTAAATTTTCCCGTGCAGGCATCTGTCCCGCCGCTCTCTGGCGTATTCCAGCAGTGCATTGCACGCCGGACAAAGCGCCTCGCCCCTTGTCCCATGCACGCCCCAACAATACCGGCGCACCATGAGGGTAACGGTTTCGATCTCCTTTTCCTTGTTCAAGTTCTGAAGTCCTTTCTGTTTTATACACAGTTAGTCTCATCTAACTGTCTGGTGGAAGAAAAGGCAGGCCACCTGTATGCAGTCTGCCTTTTGCCTGATGCGAAAGCCCGCAGACGCGCGGGGCTTACAGCACCAGCGAGGGCGCGGTGTAGACCCGTGCCTTCAGCTCGCTGTTGAGCATATACAGCCCCTTGCTGTCACCGCCGAACAGCTCCATCTTGGTGATGAGGTCGGCGGCGTTCTTCTCCTCCTCGCCCTGCTCCTTGATGAACCAGTCCAGCATCTGCATGGCGCGGAAGTCCCTGACCTCGTATGCGGCGGCGTAGATGGCGTCGATGCTGGCGGTGACCAGCTTCTCATGCTCCAGCGCCTTTTTCAGCGGGGTCATGTGGTCGCCTCGTTCCCACTCCGGCTTTGCGATAGCCTCAAAGGTGACGCCCTCGCCGTTATTCTGCAAATACTGATAGAACAGCATGGCGTGATCCCGCTCCTCCTGCGCCTGTACCCGGTACCAGTTCTCAAAGCCGTCCAGTCCGACGGCGGCGTAGTAGTTGGCAAAGTCCAGATACAGATAGGCGGAGTAGAACTCCTTGTTGATCTGCTCGTTGAGCAGCCTCGATACATTAGCGTTCATGATGTTCCTCCTCTATGATGTTGTCTTTTTCCTTTTCCTTGCAGGTGGGGCAGATATACCGGATCTTAAGGTCATATGAGAGGATCTCCCGTCCCAGCGCCCGTTCGATCTGGCTCTGCATATCCGGCAGGTGAACGTCCGCGATTTTCCCGCACCGACTGCAAATCAAGTGATCGTGCCGTTCCGTTCGGTCGTACCGGTCCGGCGAACCCGACTCCGTGATGCGGTGCAGCAGACCCTCCTCCGCCAAGGCGTTCAGATGCTTATACACGGTGCCAATGGCGATGCTGGGATGCTCCTTTTTCATCTCCATGAACACCTGCTCCGCCGTGGGATGCCGCTGAAGCTCCGTGACGGTGGCCAATATCTCCTCTGCGTATTTCGGCATACTGCCCTCCTCCAAAACAAGAACTATTCTTATTCTTGTTTTTCATTATACGCATATTCACCCTGTTGTCAACAGCTATGAAGGGCTTACGTTGAAAAAATGAAAAAAAAGCTTGACACACCGAACTGTGCCTGTTATAGTCACAGTACAAACTGTATCGGCAGTGAACACAGTTGCATTGGAGGTCAATTATGCGTCAGATATTACTTTTTGCGGCACTTGCCGCCTCGCTTGCGCTGCTGAGCGGCTGCGCGCTGTCCA
>CABSBF010000080.1 GCA_902475855.1 uncultured Eubacteriales bacterium | reverse complement strand
CGCAAAATCCCCAAAAATCTGTTAAACTGAAAGAACAGAGATGGAGGGAATCGCAATGAAGCATTACAGCAAAGAATTCAAGGAAGAAGTGCTGAAGCTGTCAGACGAGATCGGCGTGAAGAAGGCTGCGCAGCAGCTCGGTGTTGCGTACTACACGCTGGCGGATTGGCGCAGCATACGCCGAAATACACCGCCCGCGAAGACACCGAGCGCAGAGGAGCAGACGATCCGCATCCGTGAGCTCGAGCGTGAGGTTTCCGAGCTGCGAACTGCAAACGACATTCTCAAGGATGCACTCGGTTTTTTCGCAAAAGACCGCAAGAAGTAAAAGCGTGTGAACGACACCTGTTCGTAGTCGAACGCAAGGGTGTCTACACGGCAAAGGAGATGTGCCGCGTCCTGCGCCTGAGCGAATCCGGTTATTACCGGTGGCTTCGAAACAGGGGCAGGCACAGCAGCCGTCAGCTTCTTGCGGGAAAGGTCAAAAAGATTCTCGAAGAGCATCCGGATAACCGCAATTACGGCGTGAATCGCGTCTGCCTCGCGCTTGAGCAGGACGGCGTCGACGTCAGCCGGAGAACGGTGTATCGCGTGATGAAAGAGAATGGCTGGCTCCATAAAAGATGCATTCCGCACGGTATCACGAAGACCACGACAGAAGCGCAGGAGCAGGAAAACATTCTGAAACGGGACTTCAGTGCCCAGCGCCCTTCGGAGAAGTTTCTCACAGATATTACCGAGGTACAGTGTGCAGACGGCAAGCTGTATGTTTCACCGATCATGGACTGCTTCAGCGGCGAGATTGTCGCGCTCGAGATGCGGGACAATATGAAGAAGGAGCTGTGCATTGACACGGTGCGGCAGCTGGAGCGGATTTATCCGAGCCTAAAGGGAGCGGTGTTCCACTCGGATCGCGGCAGTCAATACACCAGCTTAGCCTTTCGTTCCGAGCTGTCTCGCTGCGGCATGATACAAAGCCTCAGCGGCACCGGACATTGCTTCGACAACGCACGGATGGAGAGCTTTTTCGCCACGCTCAAAAAAGAGAAGATCTACCAGATCGCGGCATACAAGCTACCGAGAGAACAGGTCAAAACGATCATTTTCCGCTATGTTTTTATCTACTACAACCGCGTTAGGATCTATACGCGCAACCCGCTGGGACTGCCGCCTGCGAAGTACCGGGAGTGGGCGCAGGCGCAAACGGCAGCCTGATCCGATGCCGCCGCAGTTTTCCTGCGTTCCGCTACGCTCCACTTCGGAAAACTGCGCTGTATTACCATGCTTTTCAGATTTTGGGTGTTTCCCGACTGCACATTTCTTGACATTTCCAACAGCGGACTTTTCAAGGTGGACGTTTCGCAGGCGGTTGAGGAAATCGCAGTTTTCAACCACTCAAAAAAGTGATTTCCAAGTAAGAGCCATTTTCAGCGCAGATCGTACATATTTTGCGCCGCTGTAGATAATGGAAAGGGCTTCTTGACCGTTCAAAAATCGCACCGCTGTAACCAAAGAAGAACGCCTCCGGCAGCGCAGAAATTGCGCCGCAATAGTCAAAGATAAGGCGGCGCGGCTCCGAGGTGCAAATGATAACTTTCTGATAACAGTTCGACTTTCGGGTAGCTTTGTTCCCTTGGTTACGGTATTGTTCGTTGTCGAAAGGGGCTGATACCATGCCGAAAAGACGAGCGAACGGCGAGGGCAACATCCGAAAACGAAAAGACGGACGCTGGGAGGGGCGCTACACCGTCGGTCACGATCCGGAAACCGGAAAAGCCATCATCAAAAATGTCCTCGGCAAAACACAGGCAGAAGTTAAGGAGAAACTCAAGAAAGCCATCGAGGAAAACGTCGGCATCGACTACGGACGGGCCAAGACCTACACGGTGGGGAGTTGGCTGGAGGTCTGGATGGAAAACTACGCAAAAATCAAGCTGCGCCCATCGACCTACAAAACCTCGCAAGGCTTTCTGAAAAACCACATCAAGCCGCAGATCGGCGGCATCCCGTTGGCAGATCTCACTTCTCTGGACTTACAGCGGTTCTACAAGCACCTGCTGGACGGCGGGCGAGTAGACCGCGTCGAGGCCAAGAAAAAGCCGAAAGGTCTGGCTCCTAAAACAGTGCGGAACATCCATCAGATGATCGGCTCGGCGTACAACCTCGCTATCGAGCAGCACCTCGTCACGAAGAATCCGACACAGGGCTGCGCCTTGCCGAAGGTGGAACACAAAGAGATGAAAACCCTGACCGCCGACCAACTCAGTGCATTTTTCCAAGAAGCCAGGGACAGCGGCGTGTACGAGCTCTACTACCTCGACCTTGCCACCGGACTGCGGCGGGGCGAACTGCTGGGATTGAGATGGACGGATGTGGACTTCCAGCACGGAGCACTGAAAATTCAGAGAGCCATCTCTCGGCAGAACGGCAAGGTAGTCGAAGCACCGTTGAAAACGAAAAACGCCTACCGCACACTGCCCCTGTCGGCAGACGCGATAAGCGTACTGAAAATGCAAAAATGCAAAGTCGGAAACAGCGAATGGGTATTCCCATCGCCAAGCGGAGGCCCCATGTCCCCGGATAGCGTGTTGCATATGCTCCAGCGGATGCTGAAACGGGCTGCGCTGCCCCGCATCCGATTCCACGATCTCCGTCACCCGTATGTCAAGCACACGACAAAAATTTTTAGCTTGCGCTTGATGGATTTTCAAGCGCAGGCTTATCCTGATGCTCGGCGAAAAACTCGCGGAGCTTGTCAGCTTCATCGGGGAGGACAAAGCCAAAGCCCTGTCCGTCCACTCTGCAATAGAAAGCGATTTTCATGACTGCCACCTCAAGCGAAAATGTCTTGGATTTTATATGCGATCTCAATGCGCTTGTCAGGGTACACCAGTACCCGGTCGATCAGCAGCTCGGCCAGCTCGGTGGTCAGTGCGTCCGCATCAAAAATCGCCTTGGACGCTTCCTTTCGGCTGTCCTGCCGTGCCTGTTCGTCCTGCTTCTGCTTCGCCTGTGCCAATACTGCGGCATAGGCATTTTTCGTTTTCAAAAGCAGCTCGTCACACGCAGCCTTTTCCGCCTTGTAGGTGTTCAGGTCGATCTCGCCCATGAGATAGCGTTCATACAAGGCGCGCTTACCGTCTTGCAGCGCCTCGATCTGCTGCTCATATTCGGTGCGTTCCGGTACGGAAGCATCTACCCGGAGCGTACCGTCCGGGGCAAGCGGTGCGGCGGCTTCCATCTGCTTTTTCAGCGTCAGGAATACCGCCTGCTCCAGCTCTGCGGCGTTCAGACGCATCTTGTGGCAGCGGCTTTCTACGTCCGCCTCGGAATGGCGGCAGTAATAATACGAGGTTTTCTGCATGGTGCGGGACAGCGCATGACCGCAGCAGCCACAGAAGGCTTTGCCTTTCAGCGGGTAGTCCCGCTTCTTTTTGTTGGGCTGGGAAAAGCGGAGCTGGCTGGCCTGCACGGTATCAAACACGGCTTTCTCAACGATGGCCGGGTGATGGTCAGGGATGATGTACCATGATTCTCTGTCCTTCAGGTGGCTTCTGGTGCCGCCTACTTCGAGAACCGCCCGCTTGCCGATCACATACACGCCGGTGTAGCGTTCATCCTCCAAAATGCGGAGAATAGTGGATGTACTCCAAATCCCGTGACAGCGGGAAATATCATGGGTGTGATTGCCGTGCGCGGCTTTGTACTGGCCGGGAGTGGGGATGCTTCTGCGAAACAGCTCCCGCGTGATGGCGGTGGCGTTGATGCCCTCGGCGGCAAGCTGGAAGATGAGCTGCACAACGGCAGCGGCCTCCGGGTCAGGCTCCATTCTGCCATCGGCGCTTTTGCGGTAGCCGTAAGGACAAATCTTGCTCTGATACTCGCCTCGCTGCATCTTGGCGTACTTTGCGCTCTTGGTCTTGATGGACATATCGCGGCTGTAATACTCACTGATGAGATACTTGAACGCCACATCCATGCCGCCGGTGTCGCCCTTGAATTTGCTGCTGTCAAAATCGTCGCTGATGGAAATGAAGCGGGTATGGAACAGCGGGAACACGCGCTCGATAAAATAGCCGGTTTCAATGCTGTTTCGCCCGAAGCGGGAAAAATCCTTGACGATGATGCAGTCGATCTGATTGGCCCGCACCAGCTCAATGAGCTTCTGTACCTGCGGACGCTCAAAATTCGTGCCGCTGTACCCGTTGTCGATGAACTCCATGATCTCCGCGTTCAGAGCTTCCGGCAAGGAAGCCGCGTATTCGTGGAGGACAAGGCTCTGATTTTCAATGCTCAGGCTGTCGTACTTGTAATCCTCGATGGAGAGGCGGATGTAGAGGGCGATTACATATTTCTGCATTGTTCCAGCACCTCCGCATAGGTTTCAAACTCGCTCTGAAAGCGATAGCGCACCGTGATCTGCTTGTCGTGGGATACCTCGATGCGGTCAATCAGCCGCTCGATAAGTGCGCCGGTCAGCGCACGGTCGGTCTTGACCTGTGCTGCATCCTGTTCCAGCGCCCGGTGCTGCTCAAGCTGCATATCCATCGTTCGCAGGCCGTCCTCCAACTGCTCCATTTCCACGGCGAGGTCGGCAATGCGGCTTTCATACTTTTCCTTGTAATCGAAATATTCATCCTTGGTGAGAACGCCTTGGACGAGGTTTTCATATAAGCTCCGCACGATACCGCGAAGCCGCTGGATTTCCTGCTTGCGGCTGGTGATCTTCTCCCGCAGTTCAGCGCGGTCAGCGGCCTGCCGGGGCAGCTCCGCAAGGGAGAGGGTGTATTGCCCCAGCGCCGTATCAAGCGCGTCCTGAAGCATATCTGCCAGCATATCCAGCAGCGCATCCTCGCGGATGGTCACGCCGGGGCAGGCATCCTTGCTGATTCGGCTCTGGCTCAGACAATGGTAGAAGTACACATCGTCGGACTTCTTGCGGATATTTCTCTGCCGGTGCAGGCTGCCGCCGCAATGGGCGCAGAACACCTTGCCTTTGAGCAAATTCGGTGTGTATGCGTTGATCTCCCGCGCCTTGGCGCGGCTGGCGGTCTGATTGAGAATTTCCTGCACCGCCGCGAACTGTTCCCGGCTGATGATGGCCTCATGGGTGTCCCGCACCACCGTCCATTCCTCGGCATCGGCCTTGACCTGCCGGTGATCCACGGTTTTGGTCTGCCCCTGAACGAGATCTCCGGTGTAGACCTCGGAGCGGAGAATGACGCCGACCGTTCGGGTCTGCCACTTGCCGCTGCCGAGCAAATTTTCGTGGGTGATCTTTCCCTGCATCTTCTTGTAGTGGCTGGGGGTGAGGATGCCAGCCTCGTTCAGCCGCACGGCGATGGTATTCAGGCCAGCGCCCTCGGAAGCCCAACGAAACATCCGCTGCACCACGACGGCGGCAACGGGGTCGATGATAAGCTGGTGGCAATCGTCCTCGGCTTTCAGATAGCCGTAGGGAGTACGCGCACCGATGAACTTGCCGTCCTTCATGGCCTGCCGCTGCTGCGCCCTGATCTTGCGCCCGATGTCCAAAGCGTAGGCTTCGTTTATCATGTTCCGCAGCGGAATGATGATACCGGAATGGGCATCCTCTGGGGCGGCGGTGTCGAAGTTTTCATTGACCGCAATAAAGCGGATATTACGGATGCGGAAATACTGTTCGATGTAGTAGCCGGTGTCGATGGTGTTCCGCCCCAAACGGGAGAGGTCTTTCACAATGACGCAGTTGACGTGACCGGCCTCAATATCCGAGAGCATCTGCTGAAAGCCCGGACGGTGGAAGTTTGTCCCGGTCGCGCCGTTGTCAATGTAGGTATCGTACATGCTGATCTCCGGGTACTGCTCCAGATAGCGGGCAATAATCATCTGCTGGGTTTCAATGGATACGCTGTGCGTGTGGGTATCCTCCACCGAAAGGCGGACATAGATCGCGGCGCGGCAAGCGGCGTCAGCCTCCTGCACGGCCACCGCAGCCGTTTCTTTTCTGCTTTTCCTTGCCATGCTCAGCCCACCTTTCTCTGTTCGTAATCTTTCTGCTGCGCTGCCAGCGCCAGAAGCTGCAACGCCTTTTTGTATTCGTCCTCATGGGTAAAGGTAATATCCAGCTCCTTCTTCCCACGGACGCGGATGCTCTGTACCATGTGAATGAGCGCCCTGCGGTCTAAGGTTTCCAGCGTGGAGAACTGCGTAAACTGTGAAATCCAGCGGTTGCGCTCACTCCGGTTTTCCAGCACCTCCGTGAGTTTTTCCTTGAGAACGCGGACGCTCTCGCGGATGTCCTCGGCCTGCTTGGTGTACTTTGCCTTATAGGAAGCGTATTCTTCCTTGGTAAGCATACCTCCCACAAGGCTCTCATAAAGCCGTGCCTTGAACTCCAGCACCTGCTCCAACCGGCGCTCGTTGTCGGTGATGTGGTCGCTGTATTCCTTGGCAAGCGCCTGATTGATGCTGGTCTGGTCAATGCCGGTCAGCAGCGCCTCCAGAGAAGCAATATTGCCGATATAGGCTTTCAGGCTGTCCCGCACACAGTCGATCAGGCTGCTTTCTTTCAGCATGACCGGATGGGCGCAGCCCTTTTTCTTGCCGGTAGGACAATAATAGTAGTGGTACTCCTTGCCGTTTGCACGGTTGGTCTTGCGGGTCATGCGGCTTCCGCAGCACCCGCAGATCAGAATACCGGAGAACAGGTACACCGTATCCTCGTTGGGAGAAGTGCGGGTATCCAGCCCCTTGATGCGCTGCACCAGCTCAAAATCCTGACGGGCGATCAGCGCTTCGTGGGCATCCGGGACGCGCACCCACTCGGAGGCGGGGCGCTGCTCCATCTGCTTGATCTTGTAATGCGGCGTACCCTGTTTGCCCTGCACCAGCGTTCCGGTATAGGTTTCATCCTGCAAGATGCGGATGATGGTGGTAGCCGACCATTTGCAGTCAGCCTTGTCCGCATAGCCCTTTTTCGCGTAGGGCAGGCCGTTGTTCTTCTTGTAAGCCAGCGGGGAGAGAATACCCAGCCGGTTCAGCTCCGATGCGATTTTGGAGGCGCTTGCGCCCTCCAGCCGCATACGGAAGATGTCACAGACAACGCGGGAGGCGTAGGGGTCAGGGACGAGCAAATTCTTGTTGTCCTCGGCTTTCATGTAACCGTACACCGGGAAAGCGCCGACGAAATCGCCGTTGCGCCGCTTCACGTCCAGAGAGGAACGGGTCTTGATGGAAATGTCCCGGCAGTAGGCTTCGTTCATAATGTTCTTGACCGATACGGTCAGATCATCCCCGCTGTCGTGGGTGGTGTCGATGCTGTCGGTGATGGCGATGAAGCGCACCCCATAGGCCGGGAATACCCGGCGCAGATACCGGCCGGTTTCAATGTACTCGCGCCCCAGCCGGGAGAGGTCTTCTTGTGTCAAGTAGGGACTAAAAAAATTTTGAGAATTTACAAGCCGTTCA
>CABSBF010000079.1 GCA_902475855.1 uncultured Eubacteriales bacterium | reverse complement strand
AGGCGCTGGCGAAGGAGCTTCGCATCTGTGAGCAGCGCGTCACAGCGGCCTTTCGTAAGCTGGCGGAGCTTCAGCTCATCTGGGAAAAGCGCTGCGGGCGCGGCGACGCCAATCAGATCTATCTGGCCAGCGTCACGCCCATCGATGATCCCAACTACGAATGTGCACCGTTTTCATCAAGGGAGTATGAATCCTGCGGTTTCAGAACCGCGGATTCTGCGTTTCTTGATGCGGAAGAACCGCAGGATACGCGGCCCCAGAACCCCGGAATCCCTGCTTTTAGAACCGCAGATTCTGATGTTCCAGAACCGCAAAATCCGGGCGCAAGTAATACTGATTTTAGTCAACCTGATACCAGTTTCTCAGATGTCAGTCCATCCGTAGCTTCGGAGGACGGACCGGCGGACGATGAAAAAGAGCTCACGGGCATTCTGGATGCTTGTGAGCTTTCGTATTTCGAGCCGGAGGTGGCGCGTGTTTTTGAGAACGCCATTGAGCGGCTTTTCTACTCGGACAACCTGCGTATCGCACAGGCTGTTCTGCCACGAAGCCGGGTAGCAGCCGTGTGCCGTGCCATGTGCTGGCCGTCGGCCCGCGTCGATGCCTCGTCGAATGCTATGGCTACGATGTGAATCTTTCGCAGCGTGATATGAGCTATGCGGCCATCCCAGACCTGCGGGAGCAGTACCATCCCGGCGACGAGCTGACCTGCGTGGTCAAGCAGTTTGACCGCAAGGCCGGTGCCTTGGAGATCTCCGTCAAGGAGACGGTGCCGAACCCCTTCGACAAAGCCAGCCTGCGCCACCCCGTCGGTTGCCGCCGCAGGGCAACCATCGCGGGCAAATACGCAGGCGGCGTGTTCTGCAACCTCCCCGACGGCGCTGTCGTCATGTGCCGATATTCGTTCCATTACGAGGACTCGGATTTCAAAACCGGCGATACCGTCATGGTCGTGATCCAGCGGTATGACGAGGGGAAGAAGCAGATTTTTGGGAAGATTGTGGGGCGGTAATACGCAAAATGTACAATGGCAAGGCGCATTTCACGCCTTGCCGTTTCGTTGCGAAAGATTATGATTTTTCGCGCTGCTGGTGTGGCTGCGGAACATACTTTTCTTTTTGGTACTTCTGATATTTTCCCGTTCTTTCCGATTGTCCGCCAGAATCAAGAGTCTGTTCGTCATAGATGATCGGCTCGGTGCAGACCGCATCCATCAAAATGCGCTCCAGATGCTCATACTCAGAAATCTGATCCAATGAGGCCATAACAAAGGAATCCCGTACATATCCCGCGCTCGCAGCCATCAATTCGTGATCCATGTAATAACCATAATGCTCAACGAACAGCGTCATCATCATAACCACCGTTCGCGTATTTCCTTCACGGAACGGGTGTACCTGCCATACACGCGGAAACAGCCTTGCAAGAGTATGCACAAATTCTTCTCTGGAGAACTGCTCCCACTGTTTCTCTGAAATAGCGGTGAATGCTTTCTCCAAATCATCCGGAATCGCTTCGTCGTTGCTGTACCAGACGCTGCGCCCGCCCAGCAAACGCTCCCGCTTTTCGATATTGATGATCCGATACTGACCGGCCCAATCATATGAGGATCGATGAAGATGTGCTTCCGGAGTTCCGGCAGTTGAGTCAGTCCTTCAATCAAATGCTGGAGCGGCTGAATAACGCCTTTGCCGCCCAGCGGCAGTTCACCGGCAACGCCGCCCACGAGCTGCGCACGCCGCTGGCGCTGATGCAGGCGCAGCTGGAGCTGTTTTCCGCGGAGCATCCCGATGTGCGGCCGGAGACGGCGGAGTTCCTCACGCTTTTGCGCGAGCAGACGGAGCGGCTGACGCAGATGACCAAGACGCTGCTGGAGATGAGCAATTTGCAGCAGGTGGCGCGGAACGAGCAGCTCCAGCTCGCCCCCATGGTCGAGGAGATCTTCACGGATCTCGCGCCGCTGGCGGAGAAGCGAAGCATCACGCTGGAAGCGGAGGGCGACGCCGCCCTCACCGGCAGCGACACGCTGATCTACCGCCTGCTCTTCAACCTGACGGAGAACGCTGTCAAATACAACCGCCCCGGCGGCTCCGTTTGGGTGGAGGAAAGCTCGGACAAGGGCACGACCATCGCGGTGGAGCTGCCGGCAGGGGCGGAAAACGATTCTCTCAGCGTGGATATCCCATAGCGTCCCTTGGCGGTTTCATGATGATCGTTTTTCAACCTCCACAATGTTATCGCAGCAACTATCGATCAGCTCCCTGTCGTGGGTGATCACGAGAATGGTTCTGCCGTTCCGCGCTTCGCTTTTCAGCCTTTCTGCGATCAGGCGCATGTTTCGCCCGTCAAGGCCGCTGGTGGGCTCGTCAAGGATCAATATCCTGCGGGCGGAAAAGATGGCGCAGGCGATGGCAAGCCGCTGCTTCTGCCCGCCGGACAGAGCGGACGGGTGCGCATCCCTGTACTCGTAAAGCCCAAACTCTTTGAGCAGGATCCTTGCATGGCTCTTGCTTTCTTCTGTCAATCTGGTATTCAGCAGCAGCTCCTCCGCCACACTCGCCGTAAAAAACTGCGTTGACGTGTCATTGCCGCAGTAATAGATCTCCCTGCGCCGGACTGCCGCTCTTGCTTTTTTCCCATCTATCAGGATATGTCCCCTTGTCTGCCTTGCCAGCCCGCAGAGGATCTGCGCAAGGGTGGTTTTCCCCGCGCCGTTTTGCCCCGTTATGGCGGTCACTTTGCCCTTTGGAACGGACAGCGAAATATCCTCAAAAATAACTTCTCTGCGTATTCTTTTCGAGAGCCCTGCTGTCTTCAAGACGGCAGGGCTTTCGTCCAATACGGAGGGAGCGGGAAGGCACTTTCCCTCGTGCGGAGAGCGTAACCCCATGCCCAAGATGTCTGCTTCCGGCAGAAGGAGCAAATCCTCCGGTGTATACTCGGCCGCTATTCTGCCGTCTCGCAGATATAAAAACCGGTCTGCGATCCCCATCAGCCAGTCGATCCGATGCTCCGCGAGGAGCAGGGTAAAGCCCTGCTCCTTGAGCTGCCGGAGGGTCTGCGCAAGCTGGCTCGTCCCGGCGGCATCGAGGTTGGCCGTCGGCTCATCGCACACAAAGACCTTTGGCTTCATGGCATATACGGACGCAATGGCCGCCCGCTGCTTTTCTCCGCTTGAGAGGACGTCAACTGCCCTGTCTTTCAAACGGGACAGCTGCAACGCCTCTATGGCGGCGTCCGTTCTCTCCCGTATCTCCCGGGCGGACAGGCCGTAATTCTCGCAGGGAAAGGCGACCTCTCCGGCAAGCTCGGAGGAAAAGAACTGGCTTTTGGGGTCCTGAAAAACGCTTCCCACCAAACGCCCGATCTCCCATGTGGAAAGCCTTGATATGTCCTTGCCGTCTATCCTCACGCTCCCGCTGAAAACTCCGGGGTAATAGGACGGCGCAAGCCCGTTGACAAGCCTTGTCACGGTGGTCTTGCCGCAGCCGGAAAGCCCCGTCAGCACGACGCATTCGCCGCTTTTTACCGAAAGGGAAATGTCCTGCACGCCTCTGTCTGAGTTTTCGTATTGGAAAGAAGCGCGTGTAAGCTCGATCATGCCATGCTCCTTTCCAAAACCAAATAGGAAGCCGTGACCAGCGCACATGCGGCTGCCGCGATGTGATCCCGCGCCCCGATCCTTTTCTCATAATAGCTGCCGCGCACGCCCGGACGCTCCGCGCCCCTTGCAACGGCGGAAACGGAAAGCTGATCGGCAAGCTGCAACACCCGAAGAAGAAACGGAACCAGCACATACTCCATGCTCTGCACGGGATGCGTGAGCAGCTGCCCCGCCGCGGTAAGCCCTCGGTTTTTCATCGACCTGCCCACACCCTTTAGCTCCGTCCGCATGGTAGGGAAGAAGCGAAAGACCACAAGAAGCCCGAGAATGAACGGGGTGGGCATACGGAGGCGGGATAAGAACGCGGAGAGCATCCCCGGCGGCGTGGTGATCAGATCCCATGACACCAGAAAGATCGGTGACAGATTCCAGAACATCAGAACATAAAACTCCGAAAAAACCGGCATGTGCAGCCCATGGAAGCGGATGCCGTACAGCAGCAGCGCCAGCAGCAGATAAAAGCAGCCATAGGACGCGGCAAGGCGGAAGTTCCGCTGTAAGACGAGATAAAGAAGCGCCCCGCCGGTCAGGATGCAGGTAAGCAGCACATTCCCGCCGATGGTTACTCCGGCAAAGACGCACAGCAGCGCCCACAGCTTGACCGGCACCGCAAAGGATGCGTCCGCTCTCATAGAACGCCGGCCTTCTGAAAATGCCTGCGGATCAGCCGACTGCCCACCATGCAGCCCAAAAAGCCCATCAGCGTCGTAAACAGCAGAATAAAGGCCAGCCAGCTGGGAGAGGTGTAGTAACGCACATAGGAATCGATGTAGCTCTGCTCCATGCCGCTTGCCAGCGCAAAATCGTAGTAGGTGTCCCAGAAGAACCAGATGGGCAGCAGATTGACCCCGTTGTATAAAAGGCTCGCCACCGTCCAGGCGGCGGTCAGCCGTTTCGGCTTTTGGCAGGAGCCTTCCTTCCAGAGAATCGCCTCGCAGAGGATTCCCACGAGAACATAATAAGGAAGCAAGAACCAGTTTCCCATCAGCAGGAAAATCACGCCGAGGATCGTCATATAGATCAGCGTCACAAAACGCTTTCCGATCCGGCTGACCATGAGCATATAGACCGGCGCGCAGAGGAACATGGTGATCCCCACCGACAGCACCATGCTGACAAAGTCGTTGGCCATGCAGACCATATTGACGACGAGCTGGATCACGATCAGCACTGCGGAGAGCAATACCGTGGTGATCACATCCCTGACAGACCATTTATTTGTTTCTTTCATAAACTCCTCCTTGTTTTCGATACTTCGTTTTCCAATATTGCACTCGGAATTCTGTTTATCTCGCAACTTTCTACGCCGTCCACTCCATGCTCTCGCTCTGGAGCTGCGCCATGTGGCGGAACAGGCCGTTCTTTTTCAGCAGCTCGGCGGGAGAATCCATCTCAACCACGCGGCCGCCGGAGAGCAGGACGATCTGATCGGCGTTCATGACGGTACGCATGCGGTGCGCGATGATGAGCACCGTCTTATCCTTGATCAATCCGGACAGTGCCGCCTGCACCGCCGTTTCGTTTTCCACGTCCAGCGAGGCCGTGGCCTCGTCCAGCAAAATCACCGGCGCGTCCTTCAAGATGGCGCGGGCAATGGAGATGCGCTGCCGCTCGCCGCCGGAGAGCCGGGAGCCGTTTTCCCCGATCAGGGTATGGTAGCCGTCCGGCAGCTTGGATACAAAGGCGTCGCACTGCGCCGCCTTCGCCGCCGCCAGAACCTCCGCATCGGTGGCGTCCCGCTTGCCGAGGCGGATGTTTTCCATCACGGTATCCGCAAACAGCACCACATCCTGAAATACGATGGCGTAGTTTTTCAGCAGTGCCTCGCCGTCCACCGTGGACACATCCACGCCGCCCAGCCGCACCGTTCCCTCCGCCGGATCCCAGAAGCGGGCTGCCAGCCTGGCCGCCGTGGACTTGCCGCCGCCGGAGGGGCCCACCAGCGCCGTCACCTGTCCCTGCTTCGCCGTAAAGGAGACGTCTCTTAGCACATCCTCTTTTTCCCGGTAGGCAAAGGTC
The DNA here is from genome assembly GCA_902475855.1 of uncultured Eubacteriales bacterium. Classification (GTDB taxonomy): domain Bacteria; phylum Bacillota; class Clostridia; order Oscillospirales; family Oscillospiraceae; genus JAZOXB01. The sequence continues at coordinate 1,939 of CABSBF010000079.1, read as the reverse complement.
ACATGCTCAAAGCGGATGTCGTAGCCATCGGGATCATATTCGGTCATACCGGTCATGCGCTTTTCGTTCTCGATCTCCTGCATACGCTCGATGCGCACCTCGCAGGCGAACACCGCGGCCATGTTGGCAAACATGGAGCCGATGGGGTCATATACCCGGGTGGCGGCGATAAGGAACATCAGAAACGGGATCAGCGACAAGTCGCCGCGGCTCATCAGCAGCACCCCCGTGAGGACGGTGGTGGCGATGCCCAGCTTTAGGAAGGACTGTGCCGCCGTGACCACGGAGCCTGTGAACAGCTCGCCCCGGATGGTGTCCTGCTCCGCCTCGTCCAGCCTGCGGTTCAGGTCGGCGATATACCGCGCCTTCTGGTTGCACGCCTTGATCTCCGGCGCGCACTCCAGCACCTCCTGCATGGCGTCGGTGGCCGCGCGGCGGGTGACGAGGCCCTTCTTTATATGCCGCTTTTCCATGCGCCGGGAGAGATAGACCATCAGCAGCGACGCGGGCACCACCCACAAAAGAGCCAGCGCCATCCGCCAGTCGTAAAGCAGCATGCCTGCGGAAATCAGCGCCGTGGAGATGAGCGCGCCGTGCATGGCGGGGTAAAAGTGGGAGAATGCCTTTTCCAGCGTCTCCGTATCCCCCATGATGGTGGTGGTCAGGTCGGTCAGGTCACGGTTTCCGAAGAAGGACAGCGGGAGCTGGCGCAGCACCTCCGCCAGCCGGATGCGGCGGTTGGCACTCTCCCGGTAGGTGGCTTCGTATAGGGCTTTGTATTGGATCAGGAAGGTCACAAAGAGCGCGGCGAGGGCAAGGATACCCGCGACCAGAAAGCGCGTAAGTCCCGCCCTTGGGTCGGTGCCGTTTGTCAGCGCCTCTACGATGCCGGAGAGCGCCGTGGCCAGCACGCCCACCGGCAGCATTTTGCTGATGTTGACCAGTACGGACCAGAACACGGCGGCCACATAGTCTTTTGCGCCCTTCTCCGTCATGGCGTATTTTTTGCGGATGCGTTCGATCATGCGGCACCTCCTACCTTCCACTGCGCGGCCTTTTGGTATTCCTCCCACATGGCGGCGTATACGCCGCCCTTTTCAAGAAGCTCGTCGTGCTTTCCTTCCTCGGCGATCTCGCCGTCCCGGATGACGAGGATGCGGTCCATGTTCCGCACCGTGGACAGGCGGTGGGCGATCATCAGCACGGTCTTGCCCTTCATCAGCGCCTCGAAGGCCTTTTGTATCTTCGCCTCGTTCTCCGGGTCTGCAAAGGAACTGGCCTCATCCAGCACCACGATGGGCGCGTCCTTTAAGATCGCCCGCGCCAGCGCGATGCGCTGCATCTCGCCGCCGGAGAGGTACACGCCCTTGGCGCCGATCACGGCGTCCAGCCCGCCCGGCGTCTTTTCCAGAATATCGCCGCACTGAGCAAGCTGCGCCGCGTGTAATATCTCCGCCTCGGTGGCGTCCGGCCGCGCGGCGCGGATGTTGTCGCGGATGCTCTTTTTAAAGAGCCGCACCTCCTGAAAGACAAAGGAGATCTGCTCCATCAGCTCCGCGGTGGGGATGCTTCGCACATCCCGTCCGCCCAGGAGCACCGCCCCTGCCTGCACATCGAAAAAGCGCGGGATCAGCCGGGCGATGGTGGTCTTGCCGCCGCCGGAGGGGCCCACCAGTGCCCACGCCTCCCCCTGCGGCAGATGGAAGCTCACATTCGTCAGCGCGGGCCTGTCCGCGCCGTCATAGGAAAAGGTGACGTTTTCAAAGGAAATACCGCTGTCCGCGGGCTTGCTTCCGCTGTCCGCCGCAGGCTCGGGAAGGGGCGACTCCCGGAGTATCGCCTCCAGCTTGTTCACTGCCTCGGCGGCCTCCATCTGTGCGTTGACCGCGTACATCAGCCGCTCCATCATAAAGGCAAGCTGGGGCGCGAAGAAGATGTA
>CABSBF010000078.1 GCA_902475855.1 uncultured Eubacteriales bacterium | reverse complement strand
CGCTGCCGGAGTTGATGATAACAGGCTTTTCGCAGCCGTTCATGCGCGCGTCCGACCCTGCGGCAGCCCACGCCTTAGCGCGGTTCTGCACGCTGTCGCCGTAGGAGTCAAGCAGGATCTTGCCGACGGCCGCGCCGTACTCGCCCGTCAGTCCCGCCTCAGCGATGGCGGTATTGTACTCGATCTGGCGCGCGATGGGTGCGCGCACGTCATCAAGATCGACTTCATCTGCAAATGCAATGATGTCTTCGACCGTCAGCAGTTTGCGGCTTTCGTCCGGCTGGGCGGCCTCCTCAGAAAAAGGTTTGCTGAACAAAATCTCACCGTTGTGCTCGATGCGCACGACATTCGTGTGGCTGTCGACGATCTGGACAAAGGCCGTCTCGTCCCCTGCGTGGGCGCGCACCTGAATATCGAACGGGCAGCGCAGCGGCGACTTTGTCACCGTGATCTCCACTGCGGAAAGGTAATCGTCGAGCAGCGGCAGCTGCTCCTGCGTAACATTGGCCAGCACCTCAAGCTGCGCGTCCGCGTCGCCGACGCGCACACCCGCTGCGACGGCAACAGGGATTCCCTTTCGCCCGCCCGTGTGCGGGACGATGACGCTTTTGACATTTTTAATGATATTGCCGCTGACGGTCAGTTCGATCCGCTCCGGCAGTCTTTCCAATGTTTTCCGTGCGAGCGCGCCCGCATAAGCGATAGCAATGGGCTCCGTGCAGCCCATCGCAGGCACAAGCTCTTCGTGCAGGATCCGGACATACGTTTGATAAAGCGCTGCATCCATGGTCATTTCTCCAATCTCTCTTTCCGCCGCAGCTTCAATGCGGCGGCACTTTTGCCCTCCATTGTACCGAAAATTTATCCGAATTGCAATGCACTTTCTGTATTTTGCGCACAAAAAAGGAGATGTCCTGTCGGACATCTCCTTTCGGAATGCTCATGGACTTACAGGCCGTAGAGCTCGCCGTACTTTTCCTCAAGGTACTGCGTGTAGACCGTCGGGTCGAACTTCTCGCCCAGCGCCTGCTCCAGCAGTGCGCCCGGCTTCTTGAGGCAGCCGTACTGCCAGATGTGCTCGCGGTTCCACGCGTTGATGGGCGCAAAATTGCCGGTCTTGAGGCACTCGTCCACATCGACCGTCTCTCTCATCTTGCGAAGCAGCTGTGCGCCGTAGGCGCTGCCGAGTGCGTAGGACGGGAAGTAGCCGATGCTGCCGCCCGACCAATGGCTGTCCTGCAAAACGCCGTGTTTGTCGTCCGGCACGTCGACGCCGAGATATTCCTTGTAAAGGCGGTTCCACTCGCCCGGCAGGTCGTGCACCTTGAGCTCGCCGTGCATCACGCGCTTTTCCAGCTCATAGCGCACCATGACGTGCAGGCTGTAGGTGACCTCGTCGGCCTCGGTGCGGATGAGGGACGGCTCCGCCTTATTGATGGCGCGGTAGAATTCCTCCGCCGTGTGGCCAGCGAGCGAGGGGAAGAGCTCGCAGAGCTTCGGGAAGACGAAGGCCGTGAAGACGCGCGAGCGGCCGAGCAGATTTTCATAGAAACGGCTCTGGCTCTCATGGATGCCCATGGAGACACCGCCGTCGAGCACCGTATAGGCAAGCTCGTCCGCGCTGCCGGTGTCATAGAGCGCGTGGCCGCCCTCGTGGATAACGGAGAACATCGATGAGGCAAAATTCTCCTCCAAATAGTGCGTCGTGATGCGCTCGTCAAAGTGCGAACCGAGCGACGTCGTAAACGGATGCTCGGTCGTGGACAGGCCGACATGGTCCAAATCGAGGCCCATCGTGCGCATCAGGTAGTCGGAAAGCTGCGCCTGCTTCTCCTCGGGAAAATGGCCGTGCAGCATCGCATCGTCGACCTGCGGCTTTTCTTTGATTTTTTTCAGGAGCGGCACGATGTGCTCGCGCAGCGTCGCAAAGAATTCGTCGCACTGCGCCATCGTCAGCCCGTCCTCATACTCGCTGAGCCAGTAGTCGTAGGGGTCTTTTTCCGGTGCGCAGTAGTGTGCGAAGCGGATGTTGGTCTCGAAAATTTTCTCAAGCACGGGCTCGAAGAGAGCAAATTCGCTCGTCTCCTTCGCGCGGTGCCAGACGTCGTCCGCCTCGACAAGCAGCTGCTGGTAGGCAACGTACTCGTCCATCGGGATCTTCTGCATATTGCGGATGTCCTTGATGAGCAAAAATACCATGCGCTGCTGCTTTTCATCGAGCTCAGATTTGCGCGCGTCGAGGAATTCGAGCAGCGCGACGGTCTCTTCACCGGTCGTGAGCTTGTAGTGCTCCTCGCTTAAAATGCTCATGGTCTGGCCGCGGTTCGCCGCCGTGCCCTTGGGCGCGGTGGTCGCCCCGTCGTAAAAGAGCAGACCCATGGCGTGGCCGTAGGCGGCAAGCTTCGCCTGCAGGTCCATCAGGGACTGGATCGCTTCAGAAAGAATCATCGGTAGTGTCCTCACTTTCTCTATGATGGTCTCATCATAGCATGAAGAGGGTGCAGAGCGCAAGAGGGGAGGCGGTCCGCCATCCTCATAGCGTCCTCCAAAGTGCAGACCCTTTCCCCTAAACGGACAGTTTGGGTGATTTTCAGAAATCCGCGGTTTTCCTCAACAGTCAACACGTCATTATACCTTTCGAACAGTATCTTCCCTTGCGCGTTGCAGTGTGCCGCGCTCGAAGCGCTGTGACACTTTGAAAGAGATATATATTGATTTTCCCACTAAAGATTGCTATCTTTATTTGGAGAAACGTTTATAAAAACTGTTATTGTGATTCCCTCGGAATACGACTATGCTTTTTATAAACGAACCGCAGACGCTTTGAGAATTATTTGAGGAATAATATGCAGATATTGGTAAGGGATATTTTTCGGCTTCAATCTTTACAGACGGCTCACCTGATCGCTGGGAGAGAAGGAATTCTTCGGCCTCTTTGCGGCGGAACGATTCTGGAAATGACAGAGTTGGGGAGGGACAATGCCTCGGAATTACTGTCGTTTTCCTTTAAACCTCAGGAAATAATGATAACAGCTCTCTACAATGTAAAAAACGATGTGGAAAGTCAGTGTGACGTGATCCGCGCGCTCAACAAACTGAATGCAGCTGGGCTGATTGTGTTTTATTACGGACTCGTGGTGCAAAAATTCGATCAGAGAGTGCTTGATTTGTGTGATGAGCTGAATTTTCCGCTTGTTGTCCTCAACTATAATGACAATAAGCACATTTCTTATGCCGATGTACTCAATGATGTGCTTTCACTGAATCGCTATGAGAACGATTCCTTCTTTCGCTCGATCATCAGTTCCATGTGGAAAACAAAGGACAGTGGCGGGAGCATACAGGAGGTGCTTTCCCAAATTGCAAATCAGGGGGAACTGGATATTGTCATCATTGACACGCTTTCTCAGAACGCACTGTGTTCCACCATGTCGGGCAATCGTCTCAATACCTTTCTGAACAACGAGCTCTCGCGCTTGCCGTTCGATGCTTCGCGCTTTGAACTGCTGATCGACGAAACAAAATACTGCGGGCGACATTATTATACGGATTATCTTGAGTTGTCCGTCCTGTTTGTTCTCAGCCAGAGACGGAAGCGGGTGGATATCGATTCTCTATTCACGTGTACCAAGCTTTGTCTGGATCTATGGAGACACGCCTTGGTGTCAACGCGCGGCGGCAATATCATCAACGCCATTATACGAGGTGATTGGCAGCAGGCGCATAGCGATTTGGGGTATTATCGGCATGGTGATGCTGAACAATGGAACTTCCTGATTTGCAGCAGGGCTCCGTCGCTGCCGCTGATGCATGAGGTGAAGTCCCTGCTTCAAAGTGAAGGGATCGCCTTTATAAACGGCGGATATGAGCAACTCGAAATTCTGATATTCAACCGTGCGCCGGATCCGGATGCTGAAGCGCTGAACGCCTTGGTGTTATCCGCTCAAGCGGCTCAAGATCCGGCCGGACACTTTGCCTGTGCTACCAATATATCCGGAGAGAGTGAACTTTTTTCCTTGGTCAGTGAGACAGCCAAGGAATGGGCGTTCACCTGTTCACTTTATAAAAACCGTTACTGCATGGGGCGCTTTGAATTGATCGAAGCGATCGCCTGCAAGCAGGATCTGAGAAATGAAGCAGCCATTGACCGGGCACGGCAAATACTTGACCCGCTGATCGAATACGACAGACGGCGTGAAGGGGTGCTGTTGGAAACCCTGCAGATATATCTGATCGATTGTGATTGCAGTTACAAACAAACTGCGGCGCTGACTTATACGCATCAAAATACGGTGCAGTACCGCGTTCGCAAAGCGGTGTCTCTTTTGGGCGGAAATTTTGAGCAGGCCGCAGCCTTGAGTGCAGTTTTTCACGCGATCTGCCTCTATCGGCAAGATCCACAAATGTTCTCGTAATTACACTACCATGATAAAGCAAAAATGTTTTGAAAACAAAACGCGACCCGGTTTTTTGTTTTCAAAACATTTTTTTATTATTTCAAGCATGCTACCATAATATCACCTTCAATTGATGCCATCTATGATCTTCGGTTGGTCAATTGAAAAATCTGAGAACACGGAGGAGAAGATTTATGAGTAATCCCGGAAGCGAAACCAATTATGTAAATGACTATGCAACCATACCGGTTCCCCTGGATCAACGCAGATCATCCTTTTCACTGGCAATGGTTCTGGTCGGCAGCATCATTTGCCTCAGTTCGATTTACGTTGGAGCAAGCTTCGTCGGCCAGCTTTCGCTGTCTCAGGTCGTTACCGCTTGTCTGGTCGGTAATGCAGTTCTGTCTGTGCTTGGCGGCCTGTTGAGCTATATTGGCACCAAAACCGGTGTCGGTATTGCAATGCTGATGCGCCAATCCTTTGGCGTCCTTGGTAACTACATCATCGCTGTGCTGACAGCAATCGTTGAACTGGGTTGGTTTGGTTATCAGTGCGGCTTTTTTGGCTCCACGATCCACGCCATGTTTCCCAATGCCGGATTTATCACCGAGCCTGTGGTCGCCGGTATCTGGGGCGGCCTGCTGATGATGACAACGGCTTTCATCGGCTACAAAGGCCTTGAACTGCTCAGCAACATCGCTTCTCCGCTTATCCTTCTCATGTGTGTTGTTGCGTGCGGTTTGGCTGCGACCCGTGTCGGCGGTATGGAACAGTTCAACCAGATCACGCTGGCGCACACTGGCAGTATGTCCACCGCGGTCGGAATCGTTTCCGTTATCGGAGCATATGCCATGGGTGCAGTCTTGCAGCCTGACCTGACCCGCTATGGTAAAAAATGTAGCGACAGTGTTATCGGTGCCGTTTTCGGATTCATCATCGCCAATTCTTTCGTCATTATTGCCGGATTCTTTATCTGTACTGTTGCTGATACCAGTGATGTGGCAGTTGCTTTGCTGAATATTCTCGGCTCTTGGTCGCTGCTGCTGCTGATCCTTGCCCAGTGGACCACCAATGACAACAACCTCTATTATTCCTCCCTTGCAGCTGTCGTTGCTGTTCCGAAATGGAAGAAGAAGTATGTCGTAATTACATTTGGTATTATTGCGACTGTGGCCGGCGCGCTCGGTATTGTAAACTACTTTACCACATGGCTGAGCATCCTCGGCACTGCGATCCCTCCGGTGGCCGGCATTCTCATTGTCGACTATTTCTGCGTAAAGCGCCAAACCTATCGGTTCGGTGCTGGTGTTAAACACCGCTTCTGCTCCATCCCTGCACTGGTTAGCTGGGCCATCGGCTGCCTTGTAGGATATACCGTTACCTGGGGCATCGCGGCGATCAACAGCATGGTTGTTACCGCGATTATCTATATCGCTTTGTTTATGCTTTTCAAAAACGACACCAATCGCCTGTACTTTGGCGGCGAATATGTCGAGAACGCACGCGGTGAATTGGAAAAACTGTAACCAGTGTCAATATAATAACTAAAAGGAGAAGAAAAATGGCTACTATGTATCTGGAAAATCAGCAGATGGCTGAAGACTTCGTTCGCGGATGCACGTTTATGGGCACAGGCGGCGGCGGCCTGCCTGCAAACGGACTGCAGTCCCTGATGAGTGAGATCAACAAGGGGACCAAGGTCGGTTGGGTCGATATGAGCGAGATCCCCGACGATGCGATGACGGCCTGCCCCTTCCTGATGGGATCTATTGCCCCTCATACGCCTGAGGTCGAAGCGGAGATGGCAGACTTTGGTTTCACTGACCCTGTATATCCTGAGAAGGAGCAGCTGGCCAAGGCTATTCAGTATCTCGGAAAGTTTTGCGACACGAAGATCGACGCGGTCGTACCCATCGAGCTGGGCGGCGCCAATACGCCCGGTGGTGTAACTGCGGGCATTATCAGCGGTGCTGTTTGTGTCGACGGTGATTATACCGGCCGCGCGATCCCTGAGATCCAGCAGACCACGCCGTATCTGCACGGCAAAACCCTCTGGCCCGTTGCGTCTGTTGATGCCTATAACGATATTTCCTATATCGAAAACGCAAAGAACTACCGCATCGTGGAGCGAATCGGCAAGAAAATTGCCGAAAGCGCCTATGGCCTTGTCGGTCAGGCGGGCTTCCTGATGAGCGGCAAGGATATGAAGAAGTGCATCAATCAGGGCACGCTGTCTTCCTGCTATAATATCGGCAAGATGATTCGTGAAGCGCGCGAAAGCGGCAAGGATCCCGTCGAAACCATTGTAACCGAACTCGGCGGATGGCGTTTGGCAACCGGTGTTGTCACCGGCAAGGAAACCTGGGATGACGGCTATTACTACGGTTATCACACCATTGAGGGTTCCGGCGACGATAAGGGCAACACCTTCAAGATCTTCTTCAAAAACGAGAACCATGCCATGTGGAAAAACGACAAGCCCTATGTTTCCAGCCCCGACATCATTGCTGTCGTCGATGCCAAGACCGGCGAACCGTATGCAAACCCCATTCTGGCGGTCGGCAATGAGGTCAGCGTGATCGGCCTGAAGGCGAACCCCGTATTCCGCACGGAAAAGGGTATCGCAATTCTTGGCCCCAGATACTTTAAGCTTGATTTCGATTATACCCCCATCGAAGAAGTGATGTCCAAGTAATTGAGCTGCACCGCTCGAAAATATTTCCGGGTATCAGCACTGCAAAAAATAAAGTGGCTGACAGCACTGGCTGTCAGCCGCTTTAACTATGTCTTTCACTTTCCCCCACAGGCTCAACGGCCTTCGCCTTGCGGAAGCGTTGGCCGCGCAGTTTGAAGGCTGCGGCAGCGTCAAAGATGCGCTTCGGTGCGCAGCACAAGGTGGTATCCTTGAATACTAAAAAGAAAAGACACGCAAAGCGTGTCTTTTCTTTCTGGAGGTGACACCCAGATTTGAACTGGGGAATGAGGGTTTTGCAGACCCTTGCCTTACCACTTGGCTATGTCACCATGTGGAAAAAGGAGCAAAAACTCTTGCTCCTTTTTCATTTGTGGAGCGGGCGACGAGGCTCGAACTCGCTACCTCCACCTTGGCAAGGTGGCGCTCTACCAGATGAGCTACGCCCGCAAATGGTGCCTCAGGCCAGAATCGAACTGGCGACACGCGGATTTTCAGTCCGCTGCTCTACCAACTGAGCTACCGAGGCATATCAAGCCGCTATTGCAGCCTGACGTATGGCGACCAGGAAGGGGTTCGAACCCTCGACCTCCGGCGTGACAGGCCGGCGTTCTAACCAGCTGAACTACCTGGCCGAAT
>CABSBF010000077.1 GCA_902475855.1 uncultured Eubacteriales bacterium | reverse complement strand
CTTGTTTTATATTAATTTTATTTTTTTCTTTTTATATTTTAAAAGGAAAGAAAAGATAAAACTGAGTAAAAAGCAGAAGGTCACAGTGAGTTTTATGTTGTTTTCCCTGTTTTTTGGGGCTGGAAACCTGATTTTCCCGCCGTTTTTAGGACAGAATGCCGGGACAAAAACACCTGCCGCCCTGCTGGGCTTTTTGGTCACGGCGGTTTTGCTGCCGGTGCTCGGTGTGATTACGGTTGCAAAATTCGACGGATTGGAGCCGCTTGGCCGTCAGGTAGGAAAGCGCTTTGCCGTGGTTTTTACGCTGCTGATCTATCTTTCCATCGGGCCGGGACTCGGCATTCCGCGCGCGGCTTCAGTTCCCTTTGAGATGGCGGTTGCGCCGTATTTGCCGGAGAATACGAACACGACATTATGGATGGTCGTATACTCGGCGGTTTTCTTCGCGGTAGCGCTGTGGCTGTGCATGACGCCACGAAAACTTGTCAACCGCATCGGCCATTTCCTGACGCCGAGCCTTCTGGTGCTGTTGGTTTTTCTGTTCGTTGCTTTTCTCTTCCGAGGAAAAACTGAAATTGTGCAGGCACAGCCTGAATATCAGAGCGCGGCGCTCCTGAAGGGCTTCTCCGATGGATATCAGACGATGGATACCATTGCTGCGCTGAATTTCGGCCTTGTGATTTCGACAAGTGTTGGTGCGTTCGGCGTGACCGAGAAACGCGGACGCGTGCGCAGCACGGTTTATGCCGGCGTTTTTGCGGGGATCATTCTTGCACTGGTGTATGCGATGCTGTCATATATGGGAATGTGCAGTTCTGGTGTGTATTCCTTGCAGGGCAACGGTGCTTGGACGCTGCGCTGCATTGTCTACCAGCTCTTCGGCGCACCTGGGGCAGTGCTGCTTGCAGCGATTTTCACGCTGGCCTGCCTGACGACCTGCGTGGGGCTGATCAACTCGATTTCTCAGTATTTTTCCACGTTGTTTGGCCGCGTGTCCTACCGTGCATGGGTGCTGATGATTACGGGCGTCTCCTTTCTGACCTGCAATCTCGGCCTCAATGCGATTCTAGCGATTTCGGTTCCCGTGCTTAACGCGATCTATCCGGTGGCGATTGTGCTGATTCTGTTGGGACTGAGCCAGCGCCTTTGGAGGAATAACCGCTTTGCCTATCCGCTTACGGTTGCGGGAACTGCCTGCGTGAGTATCGTTCATGCGCTGCAAACGGCGCGCGTTCCACTGGGGGGTGTGGGCAGATTGTTTGAAATGCTCCCGCTGTATACACAGGGATTCGGCTGGGTTTGGCCGGCGGCAGGAATGCTGCTGCTCAGTGTGCTGCTGTCCCTTGTGAAAAGAGAGCGTGCCGTCTGCGTCGAATAGATACCGCGGGCCTTATGAAAACGATGCCGAAAAACGGGGAAAAACTGCGGATCGCAAATAGAACCAGGACAGCTGCCATGGCAGCCGTCCTGGTTCTATAAACCGCGGCGCTTCAGATCCGCGGCGAGCTGTACATAGAATTCCCGGACATCGAAGCCGGGGATGTTTTCCCGGTTCAGGTCGATTACGTCGCCGTGTGAGATGCCGCGGCTGCCGGAGGAGGTCAGAAAGGTGCAGCGTTCTCCCCACGAAAAGGAGGTTTCAGCCACCAGTCCGTCATTGGGCCCGTCGAAATATTTGGCTAAACGGTAGGTGAAATTCAAGGGGAATTTACCACCGGAGGGCTGGCGAAGAACAGAGCCCACGCTTTGACACAGAACTCCTTCGGGAGCCGGATGCGCTCGATCGAAGGCCTGACAGTGCGCGGCGGTGAGGTCATGAACGGCGGCCAAGAAATCCGGCTTTCGATCGCCAAGGCAGCGTGCAGCGGTGTTGTAAGCCTTGGCAATGCCTGCCTGCGTCCGTTGCGGAACTTTTTCAAGCAGGTAGTCGGCAAAACCGCAGCCACGATGCGGTGTGTTGATCGTTGTGATGGAGGCAATGTGCTCCGGATGCAGAGCGGCGGCCGCTCGGATGTCCAGCCCGCCCTTGGAATGCGCAATCACGTTGACCTTCTCACAGCTGGTTTCTGCGCAAAGTTTCTCGATTCGCATCAAAAGTTCTGCCGCACTGTCCTGTACGGCGGCGGCAGACTGATGCTCGCCGTAGAAAACTTGTGCGCCGTTCTTTTTCAGCGCGGTCGGGATACGGCCCCAATAGGATGGAAATTTGAAATCGCGGAAGAAGACGCCGTGTACCAGCAGAAGGGGATAGCGAGTGCCGCAGATACGCGCCTCACGCCGCTGTGCGTCCAATTGATTCTTGGCATCTTCAAATTCCACCTCATCGCTGACGATCCGCGTGATCTTGAATAGCTGAATCAGGTTCAGAATTGGCACAAAGCCGCAGAGCAGGCCAACCATGCGGTGCCGAATCCCGAGTTGGACGGAGGCACAGTAGACGCACAGCATTCCGTTCCAGAAGAGGATCGTCTCTGCAATGAAGCAGAGCAGCAGACTGGGCCATATGGTTTTCCAGCCTGCGGTGCAAGCCAGATAAACATGAAATGCCGCAGCCGGCAGGAGCGACCAAAAAAAGGCACGCAGGCAGATCACGCCGTGCCGACAAATGCGCAGACGCCGTGCGCTGAGACTGCGAACCGCTGCCAGCGGAAGAATATTCGCTGTGATCAGAAGAACCGCCCAGCAGATCCAGGACCACCACGGCAGACGATTCAGAAGAATAAGTGCATTGGCAAGTATCGCATAGAGCAGAGTATAGACGCACTGGAAGAACATGGCATCGCCTCCTTCTTGCCATAATATCATACTTCACACCATAATACAAGAAACCTCGCAGTGAGCATTCACTGCGAGGTTATACTAATGCGGATTTACTGATGCACGACGGTACCGGACTCACCTTTGACGGCCTTGCCGGCATTTTCCAGAGAGGCGATAATGGCGGTGCCGCCAGTCTTGGCGAAGGAAATGGCTGCCTTGACCTTCGGCAGCATGGAGCCGGGGGCGAAGTGACCCTCGCCGCAGTAAGTTTCTGCTTCTGCAACGCTCATTTCTGCCAGACTCTGCTGATTCGGCTTGCCCCAGTTGATACAGACACGGTCAACGGCGGTCAGAATAACCAACGCGTCCGCGTGTACCAATTCGGCCAGCTTTGCCGAGGCGAAGTCCTTGTCAATGACAGCAGGAGTACCATAGAGCTTGCCGCCTCGACGCACGACGGGAATGCCGCCGCCGCCCACGGTGATGACGACGCAGCCATCCTTGATCAGGGCATTGACGGTATTCTTTTCAATGACGTCGATAGGCTTCGGAGAGGGAACGACCTGACGGTAGCCGCGGCCGGCATCCTCTACCATGGTATAGCCCTTTTCTTTTGCAATGCGCTCGGCGGTTTCTTTGTCATAGAACGCGCCGACGGGCTTGGTCGGATTCTGGAATGCAGGGTCGTTTTCATCGACGAGCACCTGCGTGACGATTGTTGCGACATCCTTCTTCATGCCGCGTGCAGCCAGCTCATTGCCGATGGCGTTCTGAAGATGGTAGCCAATGTAGCCCTGACTCATTGCACCGCATTCCGGGAAGGGCATATCGGACTTGATGGCCTTTGCCTCGGCGGCGGTGGCCATGCCGAGATTGATCATGCCGACCTGCGGGCCGTTGCCGTGGGCGATGATGACCTCGTTGCCCTGCTCGATCAGGTCAACGATGGGCTTCGCGGTTTCGGTGACGAGTGCAAGCTGCTCATAGGGAGTGCTGCCCAGTGCGTTGCCGCCCAGAGCGATGACGATTCTTTTGCCCATATTACTATACCTCTTTATTTTGGAAGCACCAGCGCTTCCATAAATTTCGGGGTGGGGCAGGCCCCACCCCGATGGATTGCAATCAGAACATTTTGCGCTTATTGTCGGATGCGTCGAGCGCCATCAGCGTGCTGACGGGATCCTTCACCTGGGACATGAAGATCATGGCCGCGATGATATAAGGCTTGAAGGAAGCCTGCTTGTACAGAGGAACGAGGTAGCGGTCAAACACGGAGTTGTCGACTTCGCCCTCGGGGCAGCTCAGTCCGCTGATGTCGGCGGGCAGGCAGTGCAGATACAGCGCCTTGCCATCCTTGGTCAGCTTCATCATTTCTTCGGAGCAAGTCCAGTCTTTGTGCTCGGCGTTCTGCGCCAGCAGCTTCTTCTCCAGCTCGTCGATGCCCTTCTGGTCACCCTTGACATACAGGGCAGAGCGCTCTTCCATGGCCTTGAACGGAGCCCAGGACTTAGGATAGACGATGTCTGCATCCTGGAAAGCTTCCTTCATGTCGTTGGTCTTGTGGAACTTGGAACCGTATTTCTCGCAGTTCTTGCGGGCGATTTCCTCGACCTCGGGGAATACGTCATAGCCCTCCGGATGTGCCAGCGTGACGTCCATGCCGAAGCGGGTGAACAGGCCGATGACGCCCTGCGGGACGGACAGCGGTTTGCCATAGCTGGGGGAGTAGGCCCAGGTCATGGCAACCTTCTTGCCCTTCAGGTTCTCCACGCCGCCGAAGTAGTGGATGACGTGCAGCATATCGGCCATGCACTGCGTCGGATGGTCGACGTCGCACTGCAGGTTGACGAGCGTCGGACGCTGCTCGAGGATGCCGTCGCGGTAGCCCTCTTCCAGAGCGTCCATGAACGTCTTCTGGTACTCGTGGCCCTGATGGATGTACATATCGTCGCGGATGCCGATGACGTCAGCCATGAAGGAGACCATGTTGGCTGTCTCACGGACCGTCTCGCCATGGGCAATCTGGGACTTCTTCTCGTCGAGGACCTGCTCCTCGAGGCCGAGGAAGTTGCAGGCGGAGGCGAAGGAGAAGCGGGTACGGGTGGAGTTGTCGCGGAACAGGGAGATGCCCAGACCGGAGTTGAAGATCTTCGTGGACTTGTTGCGCTCACGCAGATCGCGCAGAGCGTCGGCTACAGTAAAGACAGCGTCGATCTCGTCGTCGGTCTTGTCCCAGGTCCAGTAGAAGTCGGTCTTATACATATTGTTGATGTGGAGCTTCTCAAGATGTCTTGCCAGTTCAACAGTTTTGCTCATGTTCTTTCTCCTTAAAATATTATCGTATGCGTATTTCTTTCTGATGTGCCGGGCGGACAGAGTCGTCCGCCCCTACAGCACAAATTGCTTACTTGATGTCGTTGCCGGTGAGCTCCTGACGGAAGGAGGTGGCGGAGCCGTCCTTGTTCTCGGGCTTATAGAGCATGGGAACAGCTGCGTACAGCGCGGCGCAGACGACCAGATCCTGCTTCCAGGTGATCTCGTTGGGGGCGTGTGCCTGAGACTCGGCGCCGGGGCCGAAGCCAACGCAGGGGATGCCGTAGCGGCCCTGGATGGAAACGCCGTTGGTGGAGAAGGTCCACTTGTCGGTCAGCGGACGGCCCTCGCGCTTGGCCTTGGCAGTCTCGTCGGCCCACAGACGGTTCTCGCCCCACAGGGCATGGTGCGCGTCGACCAGAGCCTGGACGTGCGGCGCAGAGGCCTTGTTGATCCAGGTCGGGAAGAAGCACTCGGTCTCATAGACATGGCCGGTCCATGCGGGACGGTCGTACATATACATGGAAACCTTGACGTCCTTGGCATACTTCTTGCAGGCGGGCAGATCCTCGATCTCCTTCAGGCAGGACTGGTAGGTCTCGCCGGCGGTCATGCGGCGGTCGATGGAGATGGCGCAGGAGTCGGCCACGGCGCAGCGGGAGGGAGAGGTGTAGAAGATCTGGCTGGTGGTGCAGGTGCCCCGGCCCAGGAAGCGGGCGTCCTCATAGTGCTCGGGGTTGAACTTGGGATCCAGCATCTTCACAAGGCCGTTGATCTCGGTGGAGCCGTCGGCGGGATTCTCGTTGAGGTCGCGG
This sequence comes from uncultured Eubacteriales bacterium, assembly GCA_902475855.1. Classification (GTDB taxonomy): domain Bacteria; phylum Bacillota; class Clostridia; order Oscillospirales; family Oscillospiraceae; genus JAZOXB01. The sequence goes on along the minus strand of CABSBF010000077.1, from coordinate 1,853 downwards.
ACGTTCAGCAGCACCTCGGCCATCTTGTGGATGGCGTTGTCGCCGCGCTCGGGAGCAGAGCCGTGGCAGGAAACGCCGTGCATATCGACGCGGATCTCCATACGGCCGCGATGACCGCGATAGATGCCGCCGTCTGTCGGCTCGGTGGAGATGACGAATTCAATCTGGCTGCGGGCGTCCTCCGGACCGTTGAAGTATTCGTTGACGATGGACTGCCAGCACATGCCGTCGCAGTCTTCTTCCTGCACGGAACCGACGACCATGATCTTGTAATCGTCCGGAATGAGACCGAGATCCTTCATGATCTTGGCGCCGTAGGTAGCGGAGGCCATGCCGCCTTCCTGATCGGAACCGCCGCGGCCGTAGATGATTGTGTCGGTTTCGTAGCCCTTATAGGGGTCGGCAGTCCAGTTTTCAATGTTGCCGATGCCGACGGTATCAATGTGGGAGTCAATGGCGATGATCTTCTTACCGTGGCCCATCCAGCCGATGACATTGCCCAGCTTATCAATCTCGACTTTGTCATATCCGAGCTTTTCCATTTCGGCCTTGATACACATGACGACGCCTTTTTCCTCGCAGCTCTCACTGGGGATGGCGATCATGTCGCGAAGGAAACGGCTCATGTCTGCACGGTAGCCTTCCGCGGCTTTCTTGATTGCTTCAAAATCCATGATGTACCCTCCATAATTATATTCATGCCTGCCCGCAGATTGCGGTTACACCTCTATATTAGCATAACTATTCCAGATGTCAAACAAATTTTTATAAAACTAAAAAATTTTTTGAAAAGCAATTGATTTCTATAAAAAATGTGCTATGATAGGGATGTAAAAAGAGGCGCGAAAAGCCTGGCTTTTCGATGACGGAGAGGAGCGGATATATGCTCAAAAAGAGCGAACTCGACGCCCTGCGGCATATCGCCAAAGGGGTTGCGGCACAGTTTGGCAGCAATTGCGAAGTTGTCGTTCATGAGATTTCGGAGCACAGCACGCAGCGGTCGATTTGTGCGATTGAAAACGGCCATATTTCCGGACGCAAGCTGGGAGACGGCCCCTCACAGGTAGTTCTGGAGCAGCTCAGCAAGTCGGATGGCAATCCACAGGATCATCTGTGCTACCTGACCCGCACCCCGGATGGGAAACTGCTGAAATCCTCCTCCGTCTATATCCGTGATGACGAGGGGAAGGTTGCAGCGATCTTCTGTATCAATTTTGATATTTCTACCCTCGTGATGGCGGAGCAGTCGCTCCATCTTCTGACCTCTGCGACCGCCGACAAGGAGCCCCCCGCGCGCATCACACACAATGTCAACGATCTGCTGGACGACCTGATCGACCAGTCCGATCGCCTGGTCGGCAAGCCTGTGTCCATGATGACGAAAGAAGACAAGGTTCGTGCGATTCGCTTCCTCAATGAGCATGGCGCACTGCTGATCACCAAATCCGGCGATAAAATTGCATCTCATTTCGGCATTTCCAAGTATACACTATATTCATATCTAGATGTAAAAACAGGAGGAAAAAGCAATGATTGATCTTCGCATCAACAAGGAGGGCCTTGCACACAATATCCAGAAGGCCAAGGAAAACAACATTATTATCCCGACCATCGCGCAGATGCAGAACCCCGACCTGATTCCCGGAAAGATCAAGGAAAAGCTCTCGCATACGGGCCTGTGGGACGTCGATCCCGTCAACCTGTTCCGTATCACCTGGAAAAATGAGGCAAAGGAAGAGGGAGGCCTGTTCCAGGCGGTTCCCAACTATGTTGAGATTCCCAGTGAGCTGTCCGGCGTTCCCTGCCGCATCATCGCCATGTCCGGCAAGTGGTTCCCCACCGGCTGCCATAAG